>CAYVWK010000019.1:6179-22897 GCA_964455235.1 uncultured Paludibacter sp. | reverse complement strand
GTTGACAAAGATGATGATAGCTCCCCAGATGATGATTTTACAGATGGTCAAGGTCATCTGCATAAAGGAGATTTACTTTCAGTATTTACAAATTATTGTGTATCATGTGTTTACGTGTTAAATGGTAGAAAAGTGATTACATGGTGTCTATATAGAGTAGAAAAAATGAAGAATTAACATTTTTAACTTTTATAAAGGCGTCGCGAATTCAACAATCTAGTGGAATTTAATATTGGTGTTTTTCCAGTATAAGGGATATATAATCAAAAAAGTTGATAACTAATGTTTGTCTTTTTGAAAGTATAGGGATATACCTTTAGAAACAAGCGAATAATTACAATGAGAAGAAATAACGTAGTTATTGTACCTGCGAAATGCCATCATTCAGGAAAAATGTTTGGCATACGAACAGAAAGAAGGAATGATGGATGGCATATGAACTGGGCTTTTGAACTCCCGGAGGAAGAATCTGTTCGAGAAAAATTTGGAGAGGACTCCATTTCTGGGCGAGTCGTAATTGATCTGGAATATCCTGGTTGTCCTTATTGCGGCAGGAAAGGCTTCGTTCACTGTGGAAAATGTGGAAAGCTTTCTTGTTGGGATGAGGAAGAAGTTTTATTCAGTTGCCATCACTGTGGCCATACAGGTGAAATCGGTATGAGTGCAGATGAATTTGATGACATTAAGGCTGGAGATTATTAATTTGATATACAATAGAAAAAAATGTCAGAGTTAAGAACTGGTGAGACCATTTCACTTCAAGGAGGTGGAAAGGTCACGATAAAAAAGGAATTAGGAAGAGGTGGACAAGGTATTGTTTACCAAGTTGACTACAACGGTAAAGACGAAGCACTCAAATGGTATCTGAAGGATGAAGGCGATTTGTTCTATCGTAACCTTCAGCGTAATGTCAATAGTACGCCACCATCATCCAACTTCCTGTGGCCGCTTCGAATAACCGAGCGTCAAAACGAGAGTTTCGGATATGTTATGCATCTCCGTCCGAAAGGATATTATGAACTTGGGGATTTCTTCACGGCCAAGGTCCGATTCAAGAATTATGACAGTGTTCTTCATGCAGCCATCAACATCTGCAATGGTTTCCTGAGACTGCACCTTTCTGGTTATAGCTATCAGGACCTGAATGAAGGTAATTTCTTTATCAATCCTGAAAACGGAGAACTGCTTATTTGCGACAACGACAATGTTGCAGCAAATCGTACAGAGTCAGGAATCAAAGGCAAAAGCCGGTATATGGCAGCAGAGGTCGTTAACGGAGGTGTACCGAACATCCAAAGTGATGTCTTCTCTTTAGCAATAGTTCTGTATCGCCTGTTCATGCTCGACCATCCTTTTGAAGGAATGACAACATTGAAATATGTTTGTCTTACTGATGAAGTTGAACGAAACATCTATGGTGGAGGCGCCATTTTTGCTTGGGACCGTGAAGACAACTCTAACCGTCCTCATCCCCAGATTCACTATAATGCCCATTTGCGTTGGGGCTGGTGTCCTCAAAGCCTTAAGGAAGCATTCCAAAAGGCATTGGGCAAGGAAAGTGTCCTTCACCCAGAGAGTCGCATGACCGATCGTGAGTGGAAGAATCTCTTCGTTGAGCTTCGCCGCAAGCTGATTGTGTGTCCTGAATCAAAAGGAACAGACCATGACTTTATGGTTGATGATATCAATTCAACGTTGACGTGTCCACTCTGTGGAAAACCTGTAGAAATAGGTGCGTTGTTGAAATTTGGAGATGGAACAGAGTATGCATTAACACGTCACAAGAAACTGTATTTAGACGATTCCGATGAGTCTGTCGGTGTTGCTCGTGTACGCAAAACTGATGGCAGGACAGAATTGGGTCTGCAAAACCTTTCCGATAACAACTGGATGGTTTTCACTGCTTCCGGACGTCTTAATGAGCTGGCGAAGGATGACATCATGCCTTTGCGTGACGGTATGAAAATAAGATTTAATAATCGTACAACTGCAGAAGTTATTATTCACTAATTAATTTAACAAAAAAGATGAAGATGGAGAATTTGAATCCCTTCGAGAGCGTAAAGCCATGCGCTCGCAGACAGATGAATCTGTTTTATTTGATTGACTGCTCAGGTTCAATGAGAGGCAACAAGATCGAGTCTATTAACCAGGTGATGCCAGATATTATGAGAACCATTGCCGATATTGACGAGAGCAATAAGGACAATGCTCAAATTAAGGTTGCTTGTCTGGAGTTCAGTAGTGGCTGTCAGTGGAAATATCCTCAGCCCGTTCTTGCCAATGATTTCAAGTGGCAGGATATTCAGGCTGGAGGCGTAACAGATCTGGGAGCTGCATTCAAGGAACTGCGTTCGCATATGAGTCGCAATAGTGACCTTTCTTCTGACACAGGTCATTACGCACCGGCAGTTATCCTTCTTTCCGATGGTCGTCCTACTGATGCTTGGAAGAATGCCTTGAAGGATCTGCAATCCAACAAGTGGTTCCAGGTGGCCACAAAGGTCGCTATAGCTGTAGGTGACGATGCCGATAAGACCGTCTTAAACGAGTTCGCTGACAATAAAGATGAACTGGTTATTACCGTTCATAATTTGGATGCCTTGAAAAGCGTAATCCGTTTGGTGAGCTGTACTGTAAGTAAGATTGGTTCGAACAGCACATCGGTGGGTGAGAAGACCAAATCTGACGAGATTAGTGAGATGGTTGACGATGCCGTGAAGGAAACACCTGGTGCTGAGAATGCCAATCATCAGAAACCTCAACCTGATATATGGGATTAAGTCCAATGACTACAGAGGGACAAGAAAATACAACCACGTTATGGGTTCTTCTTGATGTAAGCAACTGCATGCGTGGAGCTACCATTGAGTCGGCTCGGAACGTACTTCAACAGTATGTATTGAACCAACTCATGTTGAGTGGCTTGAAGATTTCGCTGATAACATTTGGCAACACAGCTAGTCTGTTGACGGAACAACCGTCGGCTATTGAAGATTTCCAGTTACCTGAGGAATATGCGATAGGTGGAATGTGTAATCTTTCTGATGCATTATCCCTATGTAACAATTTGATAGCCCAAGATGATAAAATTCTCCTCTTGACTAAAGGTTATACAACAGACAGTTATGGGAATCAGAATCATATATTGGATAATGATTGTCACGTTGTCATGTTAGACAGTTCTTCAAATCGAGTTCCTGTTACTCTAAGTTCATATTTCTCAGGAAGGTTGAAGGTCTATAATATGAAGGAGGAGTCTCTTAAAGAGCTAAGCGTTAATCTCAAATGTGTAATCAAGTAATATTGTTGTTGTAGAGAAGATGATTACCTTTTCAAAATCAATTAAAGGTTCTAGCCATGATGACAATGGCAAGCCAATGCAGGATTGGAGTGAGCACCTGTATCTTGAAGATTACAAGGCTGACATCCTGCTCGTTAGTGATGGCCATGGTAGTGACAAACACTTTCGAAGCGATCGCGGTGCCAGGTTCGCTGTTGAAGCAGCTAAGGAAGGGCTGATCGAATTTCTAAAGGATTTTGATCCCATTCTTCCCGAAGAGACCTTTAGACAAAGGGGAATACAGGGAGTAAAGGATTCAACCCATGAGGATTATACGCCCCATGATGAGTATGAGCGGGAATTCCGACAGCTGTTTGAGAATATAAAGTTTCGCTGGTGTGAGAAAGTCGTGAAAGACTGGGCCGAGAATGTTCCTCTTGACAAAGAGCTGAACTATTCGGGCATGCAGGGGAAAAAGATGGACTTGTCATATTATGAGAAGGGGCGTGAGGTGGTTGCTTACGGCTGTACATTGATAGCAGCTGTTAAGACACCCAATTACTGGATGGCATTCCAGTTAGGTGATGGGAAATGCATTTCGTTTCATGCTGATGGCACTTGGTATGAACCTATACCATGGGATAGCCGTTGCTTTTTGAACATTACGACTTCGCTTTGCCATGAGGGCAGTGAAAGTTTTCGCTATTGTTATGGCAACACTGACTGTCCTTGCTTGTTCATCGGATCCGATGGTATGGATGACAGCTATACGCCTTTGGACAAATTGGCGGAATTCTATGGACTTGTGATAAGGGTCGTTGCAGAAAACGGAGTTGATTATGCGACAGAACAGCTTATAAAAATGATGCCTATCATAAGCGAAAAAGGAAGTCATGATGACATTTCCATCGCGTTCTGGCTTGATGACAATGTGGTACTTCCATTAAGTAAAGCCATCCTTTCACGGAGGTTGGATTCATTGGAAACCGACTCAAAAGAACAAGAGAGTAACAAGAAGGAGGCAGAAAGCAGACGAGTAGAGGTAACGGAGAGAACTAAGCAGCTTCAGCAAGAGTCTGGTGTTTATGAAAACAAACGCTCAGAGCTTGATCGGAAAATGAAAAAGGTTCAGGAAGATAAGAAGAAGGCCGAGGAGGACTTCAATGTCGCCACCTTTCTTTACGAGGATGCTAAAAAGAATCTTGATCAAGTTATCTCAGTTTTTGATAACCTCGAAAAACTCTCATCAGAAAATGAAAGAGCCTATGAGAACCATCTCAGGGAAGTGCGTGTCGCAGAGGAAATGTTCAGGGAAATCGAAAAAGAAATCCAGGCGTTCGAAAAGAAGATAACGCAGGATTTTGAAGAGATGACAAATATCCGGAAAATATTAATCTCATTTGGTTTGTAAATGAAGGAGTGTAAGATTTGCCGTACAAAGGCAGTAGTTAATTCTGAAATCATTTCAGGACTCTGCTGTTGCAGGATGTGTGGGAAATTCTTTCTTGAAGGAATGGTCGCAGATAGTACGTTATCTGTCGGCCAGATTCTTCGGGAGGAAATCAAACTGTCGGGATATAAAGATACGTTGCTCGCCCATGATTCGATTCATGTGGTTGCACAATTAAGACACGTTGATTCTGCTATTTTGAATGCGTTTACTGTTGTACTTGACAGTTGTAGTCATGTGATTCTTGACCTGATGCGTTTATCCCAGGAGGCGTTTGATCCAAATGCAAAAACAATTATATGTAATGGAATAGAAGTTGAGACAGGGCTTAATAGTACTTTAGTATCTTTCATTGTTGATACCTATGCTTATGCACTTGGTCTGATGGAACTTCCTATCGAATATAGCAATGATGGTGCATCAAGTGTAAAATTAAAGGTGAATAGATTTGCTGCAGAGAGGACTTCCATCAAATGTGGAGAATCGGTCAGACTTTTCTGGGATGTGAGTCAACCTGATGCGGTAGTGGCTATTTCTGATGGTTTTCATCAGTGGTGTGTTCCTGCCTCTGGATCCTTGACAGTTAATCCTTCCAAAGATAGAATTTATACGCTTACGGCTGTTAAAGGGGGATATTCTGCCTCGCCGGAAATCGTTAAAATTCACATAGTGAAGCCTGTCAATATCAACAGTCTTAAAGTTTCTAAACAAAAGGTTTATGAAGGCCAAAGTGTGAATGTAAGCTGGAAAGTTTCCGGTGCTACTCACATTGAACTCTTGGTGAATGATGGGTATGAGTATCGAAAAGTTGAAGATGTGTCTTCTTTACGAAATAAGGAAATTAGGTTAGTAAGAGACAGCCAGATAATTCTAACCTGTTATAACGAATGCTATCAGGCTCAGAAAATCATTCATGTACAAGTAAAAGGGGCACCCAGATTTCCTATTCATGAGTTGACTTGCCTTAAACATTTTCCAGAGATTAACATTCTTGGCCCCGCCTTGCCAGTTATGTATGGCCGTAATCAGTTACTGACAAAACGATTAGAACAGCTGAAGAAGTCAGAAAAAGGGCTGTATAGTTTATTGAAAGGAAGGGTTTGTTCTAGTCTCAACAACATTTGTAGGCTGTTGAGTAGAGTTAATTGACTAAAAGTGGAATACAGGGTCATCAAAAAGTGGTTGTTTAACATATAACTTGTTTATCATTTAGATATAAATGGGATATAATGAAGTAGGGGATACACCTCTATTTTATTAATTTAATATTGTAAAACATTGACAGATGAGTAATTCTAACACTACTAGAGAAGTAAGCTATTTTACACGTTTCCTGTGGTTTGTCGCAGGATCAGATATAGAGATGTTATCTTTGTGTCCACTCGACTATAAGAAATATGAAGCTATAGGGATGACCATTTTGATGACTGCCTTAGTAGGCTTCGCAGCAGGCTCTTCGGCTGCATGGTATTTTACGGAAGATGCCTTGTGGACTTTAGTTTTTGGCCTGTTTTGGTCTTTGCTTATCTTTAGTATTGATAGGAGTCTTGTCGTTACCTTAAAGAAGGATCCTTACAAGAAGTCTTATTATGTCTTGCCTCTTGTTTTTAGAGGTTTTCTGGCTATTTTGGTTGCCGGTATTATGTCAATCCCATTGGAGCTGCTTGTTTTCAATGGTTTCATCCAAAACGATATCGAGAACTATAAATCGGATTTGCTTAAACAGCAACATCAGGATAGCTTTGATGCGCAGCTGGCTGCCGAATATGATTCGAAATCGAAGTCCTTGGACCAGTTATTGAAGAGCGAGTCCAATAAAAAGGATGATATTATAACGTCGATTAACGACAAGAGGTCAGAAAGGCAGAGAGAGGTGAACATGCTTAATCACCCCAATACCACGACATATAATAATGCCCAGGCGAGTGCAAATGGATTGCAACGTCAATTGAATGAACTGTATTCTCTTCCAAACTCCGACTATCGCAGGAACAGAATCCCTGGCTTACGTTCTCAGATAAGCCACCAGAGAAGTGTCATGGCAAGCGAAAGAAATGCGTGGAATTCAAAAGTCAATGCACGTATATCAGAACTTGACAATGAGATTGCACAGCTGTCAGATGCATTGAGAGTGGCGAAGGAAAATATCGCGAGAACTGATAAGGAGAAGCAACGCGTAGATTCAACAAGCGTCAGCTATCAGGCCAGAGCTGAAGAGTCCCTAAACAAGACGGATGAGCGTTTTAGAAACGGTAACAACTTTACATTATACTATGCTGTTCTGGCTCATGCAATATATAAGACTCATAAGGTTACGCATGAGCGAATGGGAACTGATGGAAAAACGTATACTTATGAAACAGAAGAGTTTGTAAATAAGGATTTTATGTTTCTCCTATGGTTTATCAGAGCAATGTTCTTTGTGATAGAACTTCTTCCGAGCATAGTCAAGGTCGTGTCAAAAGCCGGTCAATATGAGCTACGGGTTTATCATCAAGAAGAGGAACTGAAAAAGTACCTTCATAGTCAGGAGTATCAGGATTATTGTTATAAGATGCTGCATGGTGATAATCAACTGGAGATGGATCTTCAGGCACAAAGACACGATGCCGAGAAGAAAGTACAGCATGATATTATTCAGGCAATCATTAATGCCGAGGAATCTGTTGCAAAGGACAGTATTGATAATTGGGAAAGGCTTGAAAAAGGTAAGATGCTTGTACGCAATAGTGTTCTATGAGTATGCTTTTGAAAAACAAATGCGATATATAGATAACATAATATAATGAGGATGAAAAAAGCGAATAATAAAAGAGAGCAGTTACGCTTGATTAGGAAATACCTCCATGGCCTGATGAACGATGTCGAGGAACGATCTTTCTTTGATATGATTAAAATCGATGAAAGTCTTCGTAGGTTAGCAGCAGCTGAGGTGGTTCTATGTAAGAATTACGAGTTTGAGCAGAGACGTAACGAGCTTTTTGTCGAAGAATTACAAAAAATTGCTTCTGGGAGTTTATCTTTTGACAGTAATAGGGATATAACTACAGAAACAGATATCAAATAGTATTTATTAAAAAGTACAAGAAGATGAGAGATTACGAGAATTACGACGAAGATTACGATTACTTCGAGGAAGAGAAAACGTATGAGAACTACAATGGCAGTTATGCCCAGGATGTAGAAGGTTGGAGCGACCAAGACATAGATGATGTGTTTGACGGTGATCCAGACGCGTATTGGAATATTGACTAAAGAACAAGCGGTATGACAAATACAAAGATTCCTGGAGTGAGTTTCTCATGGAGAAGAGCACTTGGCGTTACCAAAATCAAAAGGAGGTTTACCAATGCTACCGGCATACCGACAACAAAGTCTGGTATCGAGAGAAAAATAGGAGCAGCCGTAGCTGGCGTTGTTCTTAAGTTATTCAAATAGTCTGTATGTAACGATGAATGTTAAACCATAAAAGATTACGGTCGTGAAAATTAGAGTTTTTTTTACAATTTTTATTGTCTTGTTAGTCTGTATTACAGCAAAGGCAGGTGACATCAAACGTCCTGACAGCTACAATTATCAAAGAGGTTGTGAGGCTGTGTCGAATGGTGAATATGAGGAAGGCATGCGATACCTTCAGCTTGAGCTAAAGGATAATCCCAAGAATGGATATGCCTGGTCATGGATCCTTTCAATCCACATGAATAAGAGAGAGTTTGGTGATGCTGTTGATTCCGGACAGATGGCTCTTAAACTCCTGCCCAAGAAGGATTCTTATTACATTGGCTTCGTTCATAAATCACTCTCCAGGGTGTATTACTATATGGATGACAAAGACAAGGCATTGTCGGAAATTAGTCTGGCCATTAAAGCAGATCCAAAGGAAATGGATTATGTCGCCATGCGTGCTGACCTCTATTACTATGAGAAGGAATATGATAAAGCCAATGCGGATTTCGAAAAGTTGATCTCTAACAATCCAGGACAACCTACTGGCTATATGGGCATTGGGAGAAACCTTCTTGCTCAAAAATCCTATGATGCAGCCATTGAGAAATTCAACTATGCGATGAAGTTGGATGAAGAGTTTTCTCAGCCATATGCCTTTCGTGCCGATTGCTTTATTGGTAAAGGAGACTACCGTTCTGCCGCGCAGGATTTGGTTAAGGCTTTGGAGATTGACGCTAATGAGAGGGCGTTCTCAATGATGGTTGAATGTAATGATACATGCTATGAGAATATCATTGTCTTGATGAATATCAAAGCCTCCAGTGATACGAAGGAAACGGATTGGGATTATTTTCTTGGAGTTGCGCACCAGGGGCACAATCATTTCCGAGATGCAATCGTCAATTACAAGAAATCATTGGAAAAGGAGTCACATTCTCTTACATGTGAGAATATTGCTGAGTGTTATGGTGAGTTAGGTGATTATACAAGGGCTCACCAATATATCGACATGGCCATTGCAATGGATTCTACTCGTAACGATTTATATCGGGAAAAGGCTGATTATTACTATTACTCAGGTGATTATTTGCAGGCGATAGCCATGATGGATAAATACATCAGCTTTGATCCAGAAGTATATTTTGGCTATTACCGTCGAGGGTTCTACAAAGACAATACCCAAGATATAGATGGTGCCATAAAGGATTATACCTATTGTATCACATTAGAGCCAAGATATACATACGCTTACCTGGGAAGAGGTGATATGTACATGGCGAAAGGAAATGTCGATGCAGCCAAGAAGGATTATCAGACAGTTGTTGTCCAAGATACATTAATCCTTGAACAAGGTAATTGCAGGCAGTACGCATATCAGATGCTTGGTCAGAAAGATAGTGCCGAGGCGTATATGCAGCGTATTCTTGACAAGTATCCGACTGAAGGAAATTACTATGATGCAGCTTGTCTGATGTCTCGAATGGGAGAACTCCAGCGTTCCATCGAATATTTGAAGGTGTCTTTTGAAAAGGGATACCATGAAATCAACCATTTGGAGAAAGATGATGACCTTGATGTAATTCGCGATATGAATGAGTATAAGGAACTCGTAGGCAAATACAAGCAGATTCTGAAAGAGAAAAACGCCTTGAATGCTGATGACAGCATCAGTGAAGCAGAACTGGAAACTACAGAAATCCCTTTCAACAAGTCCGGAAATATGATGATGATTGAGTGTACGATTAATAGTCTGCCTCTGCATTTCATCTTTGATACAGGTGCTAGCGATGTTAGTATTTCCGATGTTGAGGCAAACTTCATGATGAAGAATGGATATCTGCATCCCAATGACGTTGTCGGTAAAGCGCGTTATCAGACTGCTGATGGTAATATCTCCGAGGGAACGGTCATTAACCTGAAGCATGTAAACTTCGGAGGCTTGGAGTTGACAGATGTAAAAGCATCCGTCGTGAAGAGCCAGAAGGCTCCGCTGCTTTTGGGGCAGAGTGTGTTTGGTAGACTTGGGAAAATCGAAATAGATAATCGGGAGAAAGTCGTTAAGGTCACACATCCAAAGAAGCAGTAATCTTGAACAGATATGGCATAGTGTAACACTAGACTTGAAGTGTTCCAATATTGTTATGAAAAGCATGAGATGACAATGTTGTCTCTTGCTTATTTGCATTTATAAAACCCTCTCTCTTCTAGCATTTTGATGCGGATTTGCGCTAATTAAAGTCAAATTATGACCTTATATATTATAAAAAGCCAAAATATTACGAGTTATTCGTTGTTATTTCGTAATTTTGCATTAAATTCCGAGTGTTATGGCCAAAATGATTAGCATGATTCCACAGAGTCAGTCAAACTCTCTAACTGAGAATGCACTGCTTGACTTTATCAGACAAGAGCTCAATAATTATTATAATGATTGTGAGCCTAACATCATCAGTAAAGTCAGGGCAGCATACCCTTCGTTGCGCGACGAACAAATACGTGACATCTTTCAGGATGTTTGTATCGCATTAGTAGAAAAGGCTCATGATGGGAACTTTAGATTGACTTGTTCTTTATTCCATTATGTGTATAGATGCTGTTGGAATAAGGCAGAGCATGAGACCCGTCACCCAGAGAGAGCATGGCAACTTCCTACTGATGACATCATGCGTGATGATAATCAGGACGATTTTGAGGGTCAGCCTATACAACAAGAAAAGGTTAACCAGTTGCTGGATTCTTTGTTTGATGAACCTGACGAAAGGGAGCAGCTACTTAACAAAGTATGTGAGGTTGTTAAAGATCTTCCAGAACCTTGTGATAAGATTCTCTATGGAATGTATAGCACCCCAAAGAAGAGGCAGGAAGTCATCGCAAAAGAACTTGGCTATAGTAATGCAGCTGTAGTAAGGACAATAGCATCTCGTTGTAAGAGTAAGTTCCGTGACAAGTTTAAGTCCATCTATGATTCATTTAAGAAAGGCCTGTAATTATGCTGACAGATAAATACATTGAAAAGCTTCTGGATTTTTACTTCAAGGGAAAACTGTCCCAGGAAGAGAAAGTTAAGCTATTTGAGTCTTTGCGCTCAAATCCTTCCTTAAATGATACAGTCCAGTTCGTTTTAAGCCACACAGATCCTTCAAAAGCGGAATTATTTTTGTCTGAGAAGTCCCTTATGTGTGACACGCAACTTATCTCTGAGGAAGATGAAACTATGATTGAGCTTTATCTTTCTGGCATGATGAGTCAGGAAGAAGAAGCAGATTTCATGGACAAGTTAGTGTCTGATGCAGATTTGCGTACCAATGTGTTGGCTCAGGCTTTTCTTGTTAAAGCAATTCAGAAGATTCACAATGCTGACAACAAGGCTCTGGATGCGGCAAAGCAAACAACGGTATCTGATGTAAAGTTCTTGTTTAAGGAACTTCAGGATGAAGATGATGACAGGCTAATTGATTCCTATTTGGTAGGCAATTTATCAGAGGAGGAGATGAAGTCGTTTGAAGAAAGATTAAAGTCCGACAAAGATTTCAGAGATAGGGTTTCTGCTGTAACTTTCCTGTCAAAGGGCATAAAAGAACGACAAGAACGGGACGCTAAAGCAATAGAAGATGCAAAAAAAGTATCTAAGGAAGATGTGATCTCTACAATCATCAGGGAGATGGAGAACTTAGGCATTAACTCAGCTGCATCTAGAACACCAGGAACTGCACCAGCAGTGGCATCTAAACATAGAATAATAATTCCGATTTGGTTTAGGCATGTAGCAGCTGCAGCAGTTGTTCTTATTGTTTTTGGGGTGGGATTTGATTATTACAATTCTTCCCTGATGAAGGATTATGCTGGTCAATGTATCGCTATGGCAGAATCAGACATGTCTGGTGAAATGCATATGAAAGGTGATGGAGATGAAGTAATTGATGAACTTCGTAAACTCTTTGAACTTGTAGTTGAAAAGGAAAATCTGCCATCAGTAATATCAAAACTTGAAGTGTATTACGATCATGCTATTGATGAATATGCTCATGATGAAGATGCCTTTGTGGATCAAATTTCCTTAGCTCTGGCTTCCGCGTATATTTATGATGGTCAAAAGTCTAAAGCTAAAGAAGTTCTTAGTCATATCATGAATGATCCTGAAGCGTCCCCCGATGTTAAAGAGAAAGCCAAACGATTGCTTGATAGCATAAAAAAGACCTTCATTTTCTAGAATATCTTATTATAAATAAATAGGGCAGTTAGCGTATACAGCGTTAGCTGCTTTTTTATTGTTTGCATTTTTCGTTCTTCTGGGATATTAGGATGTAAACAATTAAAACAATAAGAAAATGAAGAATGAAATTCAAAAGATTCTGAGAAAGTGGGAAGGAAACCTTCGTCGTAACGGTTCTATGGACGCTACACGTTTCTCACAAGTGTCAAACGAGATTGACAGTTACATCCGTACGAGTAAGAACACTCAGGTGGCAAGGCTGTTGACAAGTTGCAGAGACTTGACCCTCTCGGCATCCCCGAACAACGACAAGATCCTAAGTAATGTACGTCATGCTTTGTTCCTCCTCCAGAAGGAGATCAACGATGAGAAAAGAGAGCTTGGATTCGATGTTGACCTGGGTCAGCGCCAGCGTTACGAGGCCATTTCAAAGAAACTGTATTCAGAGAAGCTGAGATTCAAAGGAAATAAAAGCCTAAGAGAGGCGGATGTTACTCTGATGGAAGGCCGGGACTCTCGTAAAGTTCGCAGGATTGTAGAGAAAAGGATGTGTCGGGAATACCACCGGCAGAACAAACACCGTTCCTCTTACCGTTGCTCTGGAAAAGCTCGTCATGAAATGGATCGTGCTGTGTCCTACCAGATTTTCAATCTAGGCCAGCTTGACGGACATGTCAACCAAAGAGAAACCGGGACCCATTGGAAGAAGATCGTCGACTATTCTTCAGGTGAGTACGTGATGAAGAAGAAAGTAGAGTATGCTACCGTTGAAGAGGCCCAGCTTCATATCGAACTCTATAAGTTTGCCCATCCGAAAGATAAGAGGCCAATGCATGCATACTACTGTGAACACTGTGGTCATTATCATATCGGACATGACCGGGGTACTGAGACAGCTGCTTAAACATATTGTCGTTCAAATCCTCCAGGTTCCTCAAACCTGGAGGATGAATGGCAAGTTTATGTTTTTGAAGGATTGGGGATAGTATTTTGTAAAGGTTACATTAGAGTATTAACAATTAACGATTAATGATATGAACATTTTCGAGATTTTAAAACGCAAAGATTCAGATAACCCTATTTTAAAGGATTATCAGGTGAAGGAAGAATTGACAAATGATTGTGCTTCCGAATCAGTTCAGCCAGTCGTTGTCAATACGGCTCACAAGGTGGCTGACCCTATCAATATTGAAGATACCTTTAACTTCGTCAGCAGGTCTCTTGCCAAATCTTATCGACGTGGAGAAATCAGTGCGAAAGAATTGCTTAGATCTTATCGTAAGAATGCTGCTGAAGCTGAAACCTTTTGCACTTTTGGATATAAAATCCAAGAGCTTCAGGAAGTCATTCGTACTACCCACAATCCTGCCCTGAAAGCAAAGCTAAAGGATGTTGTAGAAGAGAAAAAGGCTCTGAGACAGAAGAGTAACCTTCAAAATCATTCAACTCTGGATAAATTGGACATGTTCAAGATTGATGTGTTAGGTATGGGAATAGGACTGCGCAAGGTTATGGCCTCCATGAGAAAATACTATAAAAAGACGGGAGACAGGAATGCCCTTATCGTCTCTCTGCTTTTAGAGACTGAATTTGCGAATGTTAATGCTAAAAGACTTTCCTCTGAAAAAAGGAGAATGGCTTATGAACGGAAGACTATTTTGCTGACCAGGTTGTCATCCTTGCTCCATGAAGCAGGTTGGAAGTCTGGATATAATGAAGCTACGGGAAAGAATGCCTCCTATCTTGTGTTTGTTTACTTGCCTTCTGGTGTCCAATTAACATGGCATTGTAACGAGTATACTATTCCTCAGTATTATGACAGTTTGGATGATGAATGGGATGGCCAGGTATGTATGACTCTGGAGAAGATCCTCGTGTATATTTAAGAGAATTATCATGAATTTATTCTTTCTCCTTTGAGAAATGCTGCGTGATGTTTATCTTTTCTAACCTTTAGGGATAGTATGATAGAAAGTCAAATTTTAAAACTTAATTGTCATGAGTAATTTTAGAATCAACGAAACCCACATCATGGTAATCCGTAAGGATTCAGCAACAGGGAAATTGGTAACTGATTATTTACCATTGGAGTTTAAGGAGCAGGCAAAACTCAATGAGTTAAAAAAACTGTCGAATACGGCTGGTATAACCGGTGAAGACATGTTCAAGGCTACCCAACAGAAAGGGTTAGGCTATCTGCTCGAATATTATGATTTCTGCGACTGTGTTAGCGGCTCTTATCAGTGTTGCCCGGCAATTAACATCAAAGACGTTAAAGAAGGATTCTATTCTAATAGCCAGGCTTTCTATCGACTGCTGGAATCTCGTATGACACCTTATTGCTTGTCAAAGAAATACAAAGAGTGCCGTGAGGATCCTTCTATCGTGGCATACTCCAGCAGACATATCGGTTGGAACAGCATGAATTTTAGCCTAAACGATGACTTGTCAATTGCTTATAACACGAATTTCGGATATGGCTATGCCAACTATTTTACGGCAAACCTGAAATATAAGGATATCGACATCCTTCCTTATTCTATGTGGGTAAACTATTATAATGCAAATATCTTCCAGATTCTGCGCTATACACGTACGTATTGCATATCAAATAGCGAATGGCAGCCAGCTCTGGAATTCGGCCGTGATGTTTGCAATAGCCTTGTTCAAAATCCCAGAGGATTCGCCAACGAATGGCTGGTAGGTGAAGTAAGAAAAATGGTTGATGGCTTACGAAGGATTTTCAACAATCATGGCTCCGTTATCGCTGTCAATGAATCAAATGGATCCAGTAGGGTATTGAATACAAAGGAGGAGATAATCCTCTACAAAGGTGAGAAGATGTCAGGTGCTCTTTCTTTCCTTGGGAAGATTAAGGAGATAGAGAAACTAAATGTCTCAATGGAGAGTTATATCACCTCCATTCTTGACATGAACAGTCAAATGGTTCCTCAACTTCAGGAGGTAATCGACGAGTATAGGGGAAAACTGGCAGAGCTTACACAAATTGATGAACAGCTCTTGGATGAGATCGCTCCAATTAAGAGTTTTGTCGATAACCATATCAATGAGTGTGCTGCTAATTTCGTTGGTGACACAAGCTATTCTTCAAGGCGAGAAGCAGAGAAGATTATGTCAGAAGTCAGCATCGTGTTTATGGAAGCCAATGAACAGTTGAAGGATCTTGAAGAGAAGGAGTCCCGGCTCAGTAATAAGATTTACAATATGAGACGTGTCGTAAATACGCTTTCCGGTTATGTTGAAACCATTGAAAGCATCATGGAGAGTGAGTATGCAAAAGCAGCATAATCATAAAATTCTTAATTAATCATTTCGAAATTGGGATGTCGATAGATAAAACAAACAAGCAACAACTTCAGGCATATGAGCTGATTGAAACAACCAATTCCAGCTTTTTCCTCACGGGAAAGGCTGGGACTGGTAAGACTGCATTCCTTCAAACAGTTCAGAAAGAAATAGACAAAAACTTCATTGTGCTTGCTCCGACGGGCATTGCAGCGATGTTGGCAGGTGGAGAGACTATCCACTCGTTCTTTGGCTTGCCTCTTCAAATATGCACGCCTAAGACGATAGGGAATGTCAATCGCTCTAAAATATCTATTATCAAGAAGGTGGACACTATCATCATAGATGAAGTTTCCATGGTCAGGTGTGATGTGATTGATGCTATTGATTACACCCTTCGGTATGTAATGAGAAATTCCCTGCCTTTCGGGGGCAAACAGATGGTTTTCGTTGGCGACCTCTTCCAGCTTCCTCCAGTTTTACGAAAAGAAGAAGCGGAGATTATGGATGATCTATACAACACAATGTCACCATTCTTTTTCAAGGCAAGGGCTCTTAAGCGATTGGCTCTTCCATGCATAGAATTTGTAAAAGTCTATCGTCAGAAGGATGATGTTTTCCTAGGCATTCTTGACTCTATACGCTTTAATCGTACTAGTTATGGTGAATTGTCAGTCTTAAACAAATGTGTTGATCGTCCCATTCCATCGAATGAAAGAATCATTACGCTTTGCACTCGTAATGATGAAGCTTCTAAAATCAATTTGTCAAAGTTGAATTTTTTAGATTCCGAAGAATTCTGTTTCGATGCCAAAGTGGAAGGTGATATTAAGCTGGATGCCAACCTGCCAGCAGAAAAGAAACTCTCTCTTAAATGTGGTGCCCAAGTTATATTTGTTAGAAATGATCTTTCCCGGCGTTGGGTTAATGGTACTATTGGAACCATCTCCAAATTATCTCAGGATGAGATACAAGTGGTAACAGAGTCCGGAGAGTACAAGGTGTCGCCTGTTTCTTGG
>CAYVWK010000019.1:0-6169 GCA_964455235.1 uncultured Paludibacter sp. | reverse complement strand
CTTGGGAGTCATATAAGTATGAATACAATAGTAAGGAGAAGAAGATT
Source organism: uncultured Paludibacter sp. (assembly GCA_964455235.1). Lineage (GTDB taxonomy): Bacteria > Bacteroidota > Bacteroidia > Bacteroidales > Paludibacteraceae > Paludibacter. The sequence goes on along the minus strand of CAYVWK010000019.1, from coordinate 6,122 downwards.
GTCAAGACACTAGTGGGAACATATACTCAATTTCCGCTTAAATTGTCGTGGGCTATAACGATACATAAGAGTCAAGGGATGACTTTTGACAAGATGATTTTGGATTTGAGTCGGGGTGTTTTCTCTAAGGGACAGTTATATGTGGCTCTGAGCCGCGTAAGAAGTCTCGATGGCCTCTTCCTGGTTAAGCCGGTGTCGTTTGGACATATAGGAACGAGTGAGGAGGTGATAGCCTTTGCGAATAGATTCAATGACGATTATGCTATCAGGAATGAAATCAGTGGCGGCAAGTATCTCTACGAAAGCTTGCGCAATAAAAACTGGGATGAGTTTTCAAAGACTTCATTGAATCTGGGCTTGTCTCTCGCGAGGTCAGAGGATTGGAAGTCAGCAGCTCGGTATATCTCTCAGATGTTTAGCGCAATGGTTTCTGACGAGCACCTGGTCAATAGTATTGAGCGAAATATGCTGCCGATTTCAAGATTCAGCAATATCCTCGTCGACTATGTAAGTGCTACCTTATGTCTTTATTCAGGTGAATATGAGCAGGCTGTTTATTTCGCGGATAGGGTTCGTTCCATGAGAGAATGTAATGATGTGCTGTTTATTAAGGCTCGTGCCTTAACTCTATTGAAACGATATAAGGATGCTGATACAGTAAACATTGAATTAGTGAAATGCCTCGATGGGGAGTTTGATGCTAAAACATATTATGAAGTAGCACTTCTCAATGAAACCCAATTAGGCGATCCTGGTTTGGGAATCATGCAGTCAGTAGTAAAATACAGGCCGGAATATGATAACTCTATCATTAAGCTGAGAGTTTTCATGAAGAATAAAAACATTGACCTGGCCGATTCTGATGATAATGAAAATGAAATAGTAACACTTTTTAATTCAGGCATCTCAGATGATGAGATGATTAATCAACTAAGAACATTTAGATTGAACAGAAAGGAGGATTACAGAGTTTTTGTTAAATTGTTATCAAATTATAAATTCGAAGAACAATAGGATGGGGACAAAAATAGATTGCCCTTTGTTGGATTTTGGAATCGTTGAATATCCAATGGTTATGGCTTCGTTTGTTTCAAAATCAGGTCGAACTGTTGGAGGGGCTTTCATGGTGGATACAGCATCGCGTCATAATGTAATGAATGAGGCTATCTTGGGTATATTGCAAGATAACTGTTTACAATATGATGGTAAAATCACTCTTACTTCTTTTTCTGGAGAAGGAGTTCCTGGGAAAGAAGTTCATCTGGACTTCTGTGTCGGGGGATGTCAGTTTAGTGAACGGTTTTATGCTGCACAAGGATTAAGTTTTGATTCCGTTTTTGGAGAACATGTTGTGCTGGGTATACTGGGAATTGAGTTCTTGGTCAAGTATGGACTTGCCTTAGATTTTGAAAATCGTTCGCTCCATTCTTCTTCAATTATTGAAGAAAAGATGGAGTTGTCTGAATACAGCTTCGTTTTTCCACAGGAATATGGATTCTCAAAGTATGGTCTTCCAGTCGTTGGGATGGTGAAGAATGGGAAAGAATATGTTTGTTTAGTAGATTCTGGAAGTAATCTGAATACAACAACAAAATATGTTTTGGGTAACGGAGATATAACTAACAGACATACAGGACTGAAGAGCTCATTGACTAGCGTGGCCGGAACGAAGATGACAGATTTGATGAATGTGGATTTTGACCTTCTTAGCATCGGCAATAAAATAGGTGAGATAAAGGTTAAAAAATACTCGGCAGAATTTCAGGTTATGGATAATAGTAAGTATATCTTGGAAGGTTCGAGTAACATACCGCCTGTATCCGCAATCATCGGGGCTGGATTTCTGTTAGAGCATAAATGGGTGGTGGATTTTGCCTATGGTGTGGTTTGTTCTGCTAAAAATTAACAAAAATACAAATTATTTTTGGGATTAATATTATTTTGACGAGAAAATCGAAAAAATGTGGTAATTTTGTACCGTATTTTAAAACATAACATGTATGGTGACTCTGATTATTCTATTTATCGTGTTAGTGCTTGCACTGCTTATCCTGCCTTTCTCTAAGGCATTAATGAAGGATAAACAGGATTTGCGACAAAGTCCGATTGAAGTCCGCTTCAAGGTTCTCATTGATGAAATCAATAAGGCTTTCTTGGACGGAAAGGGGACAACCGTATATCCAGTTAAGAATGACAATAGGTGGCTAAACCTACATTCTGATGATAGAGCAAATTATTTATTCCAGTTCAATTATAGTACTGGGCATCTGACTGTTTATCTTCATTATAAGTATCTTCAAAAGGAATTGAATGCAAATGTTCCTTTTTATAATGTAAGAGATGTCGATATTTTCACCCAAAAGAGAATGGCTAATGAGTTTATTCAGAAGATGCGGGTGGCAATTATGAAGCATCAAGAGACAATAGGCATACCTGGACAGTCTGGTCCAATCCCTTCGCAGTTTATGGATGACGAAGATGATCCAATAGATATGGTTAGCTCAATGTATGGAGACTTGTCTATGCATCAGAAAAAATCAATTATCAACATGGGGTATTTGATATTCTCAGCAAATGGTTCTTCATGGAATGATTTTGTATCTTATGGACCAACTCGTCAGCAACTTAATTTTCTAAATCTGAACTGGAAGGATTGCCAGCAACAGCTCAACTCCGAGGGCGAAAACAATATCTATACATATCTAAAAGAACTTGAAGATGGAGTTTACGATAGCTTACTCATGTTCTGGTTGTCGATGGTAGTGACGGAGACTGGACCCGATGACAATAGGGCTGAAAAGTTCCTTTCAATGAATGAAAAACTTGGGCATTCTGAGCAGGACGTTGAGCAACGAGTGCAAAAGATTCAGGCTATGATGAATCTCTTTGGTCAATGAGTATGAGAACGTGGTTGGTTGTTTCCCTATTATTTGTTACGTTGTTATGCCCGGCACAGCAGCGTCGAGCTTTGTTGGTGGGAGTTGCCAACTATCCTGAACAAAGCGGTTGGAGAAAGATTCATGCAGACAATGACGTATCCCTGTTAGAAAGCGTGTTGTCTGGTTCTTTTTCCGTAAAATCTATTCTTGACGAAAAAGCCACATTAGTTAATATCCTGAAAGAATTAGATGGCCTGCAAAAGGCAACTTGCCATGGCGATACTGTTCTTGTTTCGTTTTCTTGTCATGGCCAGCAAATGATTGCCGTTGGTGAGGAAGAATCAGATTCTCTTGACGAGGCCTTAATTCCATATGATGCAAAGGTTAAATACAGTTCTGATTATCATGGAGAGAATCATTTGCGTGATGATGTCCTATCCGAACACATCTTCAGACTTAGAGAGGCAGCAGGTTCAGATGGACTTGTGATTGTTCTCCTAGATGCATGTCATAGTGGCGATTCTTTCCGTGATACTAAAGAGATGGAGAACTTTCGCGGTGGCTATCCTGTTTTCGGACCAGATAGCACAGTAAGAGCTGTTCATAAAGACTTGAAAAATGTGGTCGGGGTTGCAAAATCTGATGGCATATCAGATGTTCTGTTCATGAGCGCATGTCAGAGCTATCAGTTAAATGCAGAATATAAAGTTTCAGAAGGCAAATGGTATGGTTCATTAACATACGCTTTTATCAAGGCTTATGAAAAGGACGGATTGAAAAGCCTACCTTCTCTATGTGCGGATATAAGAAGTAATGTGGAGTCCTTCAATAAAAGTACCAGGCAATCTCCAGAGTTCGCTACAACGATTGATGCTCTTCAGATGTTAGAAGAAAAGCCGGATACCACTATTGTGGAGACAGACGATTGTGGTAATCATGATGGTGCCGATACTCAGATTTATTGGATAGTAGGTCTTGACATTCTTTTGGCTGTCATTATAATCGTCTTTTACCTATGGAAGAAGAAATGAATAACAGAAAAGTACCTGGATTTGTTCTTAGCACATTCCTGTTCTTGTTCTTTTATTTACTTATCAGAACTGTATATCAGGACTTACCAAAGATGTACTATGACATGATGGACGCCACGGTGGCTGAGGATGAACCGATTATTTTCAGCCTCATTTTGGCATGCCTTGATATTGTTATGCTTTGCTTGTCTTTTTGGAGCATCATTAGATTGCTTAAGGGCAAACCAGATGGCATTACATGTGTCAGATGGGCATTAGGGCTGAATATGACAGTCGTTTTGTTTCAACTGTTTCAATTATTGGGAAGGATAATTTACATACAATGGATGTATGCGTTATCTCCAGGTCTTCAGTTTTTCCTGACAAAAATCTTCCTGTTCTATTTAGGGAAGTCCAAATCGGTTAAACTACTCTATCCCAAATCTGAACGTAAGTTTTCCCCTGGAGGATGGATATGGCTCTTTTTCTTTATTCTTTGTGTTTTTTCTTTTTCTTACATGCTCTATAAAAACATTGAAATGGAAAGCAAGAGTAAGAAAATAGAACTAGGTTCATTGTCGATTCCTTCTGACGGTTATAGTGATGGTCTTCTTTTGTTTGAATCAGGAAACAAATGGAGCCAATCTACAAAGGAGTTAATGGATATGGAAGATATATCCCAAGAAGTAACGTTATGGGAATTGACAGGTGACTCTATCTGCGAACTTGTCATGTCGGGTGTTTCGCCTAAAAGACGTCATTCAGATTATATGTCTATTTTGCTTCAGTCCCTTCCTGAAGAGCAGAAGTATTTTTCGGGAGAGGTTACGGTCTGTGACACAATCATCAATGATGATCAGTATTATCTTGACCAATATCAGTATGTCGCAGATTCCATTTCTTATTTGTGGACCTTCTCAGCGAGATTTGATTCTGAGACTCATAAATTCTGTGCTTTGTCGAAGTATGGAATACAACGTGATGAAAGAGTGGACAAGAATGAAGTGCTTTCTCTTCTAAAGTCCGTGGTTTTTGACCTAACTCCTTTTATGAAAGAGCCATGATAACGATACTTAAGGAATTACTGGTTTTGTTGGCATGTCTGTACCTGTTTCTGGTACTCAGATCCCACTATTCAAAGGGAGAGTCCTTTAAGGATGCCTTCCTTAACAATGTCCATTATGTTGTAATGGTGCTATTCTCACCAGTAACATGGTTCGCTATATTTGTTGCAGCTATCTATGTGGCTTACCAAATAATACACTAATAGAATATGAAAAATCCAGAAAAGAAAAATATATTTAGGAGAATACTCATGAGTAATATATTCGAGAATATATACCATTTTCTCTTAATGTATGCTTGGCTTTTACTTTCTATAGCAGGAGCTTTTGTAGGTCTTGTTGTTATCATATTTGTATTAGAGTGGATGTTCCCAAAAGATGTGCATATCTTGAATTATGCACTTACAGACAAGACATTCAAAGAATTATATTCAAACCACCATTATCACGCTGCCATTTTTATTGCCGAAGGAGATACATCATATGTGAATGATCATCTGAAGAATCTTCCCAATAAAGATATGTTGAGGGATTGTTATCTACATGTTGGTGAATATAGCAAGGCTGAGAAGATAGGAAGGGATTTTTTTAATTTGACCCCCGATATGTCAGATGTTTCGGATGATGACAAGGAGATGTCAAAGCTAAGTTTGGATTTCTTTCATGCTGTTGCAGCAAGGGACTTGTTCCGGCTATATGAAAAAATGGGGGATAGGGAGAAGCAACTGGAAATGTATAATGAATTGAAGAAGTTTGATAATGACAAACGCTTTTCAATAGTTAATGACATGCTTGCGGAGCATGGTTACAAATTACCGTTCACTGATGAGGAGCATTCTGACTTATTTACGTTGGAGTACAATCTCAAATACGATATCATTTGTGGATTGTATCTTGAAAATCCTGACGCGGCAATCGATTCTTTGAAGAATTATATAAGTCATGTATGGCTGGCACCCAAGTTCAAGTCATCATTAAAATTGACCTTTGTCAACCGATTGATATCATGGTATTTAGAGAAAAACGATATATTCCAGGCACAGGCTATGCTTTTAAATGGAATCAATATCGTCCCGACCATTGATAGGGAAGAGGATTTGGATCCGCTTGGTGAATTCGCTGAGTATTGTTATATTCTTCACGACTACAAGAATGCCAGACGTTTTATG
>CAYVWK010000018.1:20051-22949 GCA_964455235.1 uncultured Paludibacter sp. | reverse complement strand
TGAGACTAATTATTAATGGTTAATTGTCAATTATTAATGACAAAATCAGTTCAACAATTCAACATTTAACATTCCACAACTCAACAACTCAGCAACTCCACAACTCCACAACTCCACAACTCCACAACTCCACAACTCCACAACTCAACAACTCCACAACTCCACAACTCCACAACTCAACAACTCAACAACTCAACAACTCAACAACTCAACAACTCAACAACTCAACATCTTTTTACCGATTGTCCCCTGAAACTCCTTCAAATAAAAGGGTTCAAAATAAGCCACATCTTCAAATACTTGGTTTTCAAATTTTTGAAGTACTGGAAGTATCATATTTTCGGCTAAAGGATGGACATCCTCTAGAAAAATTGCGTTTGGATGGGTGATGGCTGATTTGCATTTTTCAGCTCCATTCCCAAAGAAATATATCTTATTGTTTTGTAATTCAGTTAGATAGGAAGTCTCATCTATGATGGTAGCTTCGGGTTGACGTATCAACTTTCCATCCTGATTGAAAATTGCGTCATAGACTTCCATGCGACGTGCATCTATCATGGGCACAAGTAGATAGTTATCTGCAGGCTGCTGAATTTGCTTTTGTGCTGCTAACATCATAATCTCTAAAGTGCTGATGCTAAGTAGCGGAATGTCAAGTCCGTAGCATAAACCTTTGGCGGTAGATGCACCAATTCTCAAACCCGTATAAGAGCCTGGTCCAGCACTAATAGCCACCGCATCTAATTTTTTGCCTTCCTTTTTCAGTAAATCGAATGCCTTTTCAATAAAAAGACTGAGAAGTGCAGCATGGTTCATTCCTTGATAATCAACTTGTTGTAATAAACAATGATGAGCTTCACTTAAAGCTATTGAACATACGTGGGTAGAAGTTTCGATGTGCAGGATATTCATTCAGAAAATAAGCAAATTTATATTATTAAATCGTACAAAATTACAATAATTTAGTTTATAAACCCTACCTTTGCAAGGAATAAAAAATAAAGAAGGAGAATTTGATGGATAAATTGAGGTTTCAGAGTTTTGGTAGTGGAAGTAGTGGGAATTGCTATTATATTGGTAATGCGAAGTCTGGAATTTTAATTGATGCAGGTATAGGCGTGAGAACTATACGTAAAAACCTCAGAACCATAGGTTTAGACTTTAATAAAATATGGGGTGTATTTGTTACTCACGACCATGCCGACCATATACGAGCAGTTGGGTCTTTAGGCGAAATTCATCATATTCCTATTTATTCTACCCAAAAAGTGCATGAGGGCATCAATAGAAATTATTGTGTCACTCAAAAATTGAATGGGAGTCGCAGGTATATAGAAAAGAGCGGAACCCTTGAACTTGGTGACTTCAAAATAAGCTCTTTTCCTGTGTCGCATGATTCTTCTGATAGTGTGGGCTATTCTATTGAATATCAAGGAAAAGTATTTACAGTAGCAACTGATTTAGGCTATGTGGGTGAAGAGGCAGCAAAGCATTTACGGCGAGCAAACTACATGGTTTTTGAGGCCAATTATGATGAAGATATGCTTGAAAAGGGGAGCTATCCATGGTATTTAAAAGATAGAATACGTGCTAATACAGGGCATTTGAGCAATAGGCAGACAGGAGAGTTTTTAGCTGAAAATTACCAGGAACATTTAAAAGCGGTTTTCCTCTGCCATTTGAGTAAAGACAATAATCGTCCTGATATTGCGTATATGACTGTAAAAGAGCATCTTCAACAAAAAAATGTAGAGGTCGGAAAAGATATAGATTTGGTCGTTTTAGAGCGATATCATCCTACAAAACTGTATATTTGTGAGTGATTTAGCATGAAAACCAAATATATTCAATTTATTTCAGAATATTAATCCCTAATCCAAACAACATAATATGTCGAAAAACTTAGTAATTATCCCTACGTATAATGAGAAGGAAAATATAGAGAATATCATTCGGGTAGTCTTTGCGCTTCCTATTGATTTTCAGATACTTGTGGTTGATGATGGTTCGCCAGATGGCACAGCTGCTATTGTGAAAACTCTGCAAAAAGAATTTCCGAAGCAGTTACATATTTTAGAGCGTTCGGGTAAATTAGGCTTGGGAACAGCTTATATTACGGGCTTTAGGTGGGGTATTCAGCAGGAGTATGATTATATTTTTGAAATGGATGCTGATTTTTCACATAATCCAGAAGATTTACTGAAACTGCATAAGGCTTGTCATGATGATGGTTATGATGTGGCTATTGGTTCGCGCTATGTGAGTGGAGTCAATGTGGTCAACTGGCCTATGGGCAGGGTGCTGATGTCGTATTTCGCTTCTAAATATGTACGTTTTGTATTAGGTGTGAAAATCGCGGATACTACGGCTGGTTTCAAATGTTACAGACGTGAAGTGCTGGAAACCATTGAATTAGATAAAATTCGTTTTAAAGGATATGCTTTCCAAGTAGAAATGAAATTTACAGCTTATAAATGTGGATTTAAAATAGTAGAAGTGCCTATCATCTTTATTAATAGGGTATTAGGTATCTCGAAAATGAGTGGAGGTATCTTTAGTGAGGCTTTCCTCGGCGTTATCAGACTTAAAGTTGAAAGCTGGTTCCGTAAATATCCACAGAAAAAAGCGCAGGAATTAACTGCGTAAATCGTACAATTTACCTTTTGCATGCCCCATGATTCTGATTTCAAACGCTACAATTTATAATGAAGGGAAGAGCTTTGTTGGGTCGGTTCTGATTGAAAATGAGCTGATTAAGGCTGTGTTTACTGATGATGTACCCAAAGAAATTGAGGTACAGCAATGCATTGATGCTCAAGGGATGCTATTGCTCCCAGGGGTGATAGATGATCAGGTGCATTTTAGGGAGCCAGGTTTGACACACAAGGCTGATTTAGC
>CAYVWK010000018.1:12071-19951 GCA_964455235.1 uncultured Paludibacter sp. | reverse complement strand
GATTTTAAAACACGCTATGGTGATAATCTCCCCGTGAAATATCATCCTCTCATAAGAAGTGCTGAGGCTTGCTATTTATCCTCGTCAGTAGCTGTTGAGCTTGCTAAAACGCATGATGCACGTTTACATGTATTGCATATTTCAACTGCAAAAGAAATGGAACTGTTTGATAATCAGCTTCCTTTGAGAGAAAAGAAAATTACTGCTGAAGTCTGTGTACATCATCTTTGGTTTTCAGATACCGATTATCAAGCTTATGGAAATCGAATTAAATGGAATCCTGCTATCAAGACGGAGCATGATAGAGTAGCTCTTATTAAAGCATTGAATGATAATAAGATAGATGTGATTGCAACCGATCATGCACCGCATTTAGTACAGGAAAAAGAAGGCAATTGCTTAACGGCTGCTTCGGGTGGACCTTTAGTGCAGTTTTCTTTATTAGCTATGTTAGAAATGGCCAAAGAAGGTACTTTCAGTATAGAAAAAGTAGTGGAGAAGATGTGTCATGCGCCAGCAGACTTATTCAGAATACAAAAACGAGGCTATATTAAATCAGGTTATTATGCTGATTTAGTGCTTGTTGATCCAACGCATCAAACAAAAGTGCATCAAGATATGATTTTATCCAAATGTGGATGGTCGCCTTTTGAGGGTCAGACTTTCTCCCATAGCATTGCTAAAACTTTTGTCAATGGGCAGTTGGTTTATAAGGATGGAGATATTGATAACTCAGTGAAGGGTAAACGTTTAACTTTTGATTAAGATGAAGAAATATCCCCTCATTCTATTGTTTTTAGCTGTTGTACTGACGGCTTGCAATGCTGATAAAAAAGCAGAATACACACATAATAGTGGTAGAGTTTTCGGTACTTATTACAATATCACTTACCTACATCCTGAAGGAAAAGACTTACATTCTGCAATTCAGGAAGCGTTTCAACAGTTTGATTTATCACTATCTACCTTCAATCCTAATTCCATTATTTCTCAAATAAATAGGAATGAAAAGGAGGTTGTTGTGGATGATTTCTTTCTGAAAATGTACGAAGAAGCACAAGAAGTTTCACTCAACTCGGAAGGTGCATTTGATATTACGGTTGCTCCATTAGTTAATGCTTGGGGTTTCGGAACATCTAAGGGCGAAAAAAGAGAACAGCCTGATGTTGAGGCCATTCTAAGCTATGTGGGTTATCAGAAAATCAGCATTAAAAATAATCAACTTATCAAAAATGATGAACGTATTTTGCTGGATGCCAGTGCAATAGCCAAGGGACAGTCGGCTGATGTGATAGCGCAACTTTTAGATGAACATGCCTGTCTGCACTATATGGTTGAGGTTGGCGGTGAGATAGTTTGTAAAGGACAAAATCCAAAAGGTAAGCACTGGGTGATAGGTATAGATAAGCCTACGGATGAGTTTTTTGCCGAGAGTCGTGAACTTCAAACTAAACTATCCATAACCAATTGTGGGTTAGCGACTTCAGGTAATTATCGTCAGTTTTATTATCAGGATGGTAAGAAGTTTTCGCATACGATAGATCCACGGACTGGTTATCCTGTAAGTCATAATTTGCTGAGTGCCACCGTAATAGCACCTAATTGCATGAAGGCAGATGCTTATGCTACAGCTTTTATGGTTTTGGGGGTAGAAAAGAGTTTGGAAGTTTGCAAAAATCACCCTGAATTAGCTTGCTATCTCATTTATACTAAAGAAGATGGCAGTTATGAGCTTGCATTTTCAGAGGGTTTTGAAAAGTTTTTTACAGATTAAGAGAAATATTTTATTATTAGACGAAAAATAGTTACTTTTGCAGTCCGTTTTTTTATGAAAAAGTATATACCCATATTATTTATCCTCATCGCTTCAGTTTCCTGTAGCGAATATCAGCGTTTGTTGAAGAGCAATGATAATGAGTTGAAGTACGAAAAAGCAGTTACCTACTTTGAGAAGAAGGACTATATGCGTGCAGCAACTTTATTTGATGAGGTATCGCGTTATTTTAAAGGAACGGATCGTTCAGAGCAAGTGCTCAACTACTTAGCTTTGTCGTATACAGGTCAAAAAGACTATTATACGGCTATAGATTATTACAAAGTATATGTGCGGACTTACCCTAAAGGTCAGTTTATCCAAGAAGCACGTTTCAATATTGGGCATTGTTACTATTTGATTTCTCCTGAAGCACGCTTGGATCAAGAGGACACGCATAATGCTATCAATGCACTGCAGGAGTTTATTGATATTCATCCAAATAGTGATAAAGTACCTGAGGCCAACAAGCTTTTGGATGATTTAAAAGATAAATTGTCGTATAAAGAACTTTTAAATGCTCGTTTATACTATAATTTAGGTAGTTATTTAGGTAACAACTTCCTAGCTGCTATTATTGTATCTCAAAATGCATTAAAAAACTACCCTTCCAATTTGTATAGAGATGATTTTTCATTTACCATTCTGCAAGCAAAATATCAGCAAGCAGTGATGAGTGTGGAGGAGAAGAAAGAGGAAAGGTATAGAGATACCATTGATGAATATTATAACTATGTGAATGAATTCCCTGAGGGTAAGCATGTTAAGGATGCGAAAAAAATATATGCTGATGCCAAACGTATTGTTAAAGATTAAAACAAAATATATATGGATTTTAGAAAATTAAATGCGCCTACCAACACGGTTTCTCGTGATATGAATGAATTGAGCGAGTCTGTTGGTAATGTATATGAAACAGTGGTGATTGTTGCAAAAAGAGCCAATCAAATCAGTGCAGAGATAAAAAATGAAATAGATCAAAAGTTAGCTGATTTTGGTGGGTCTGCAGACCATATTGAAGAGGTGTTTGAAAATCGTGAACAAATTGAGATTTCACGCTATTTTGAACGTATGCCAAAGGCTAGTTTGTTAGCAACACAAGAATTTGTTGAAGGTCAAATTTATTATCGTAATGTCTTGAAAGACAAGGTAAAGTAGATCTTGATTGATATTGAAAATTGCTACAAAGAGTGTTGTTTGATAAACTTTGTAGCTTTTTTTATTTTTGATATTCGATAGCTAATCACATAGTAATAAGGATTTTATTTATACTATTGGTTAGTTCATTTATTTTTTTAAGAAAATTCGAGTACATTTGTACATATTTTAAATCAGTAAAAATTCGAGATTATGTTGAAGGGAAAAAAGATTATAGTAGGGGTAACAGGTGGGATTGCTGCTTATAAAACAGCGAGTATCATTCGTTTGTTAGTACAAAAAGGGGCAGAAGTTAAGGTAGTGATGACACCTCTTGCTAAGGAATTTATTTCACCTCTGACATTAGCAACTCTGTCGCGCAACCCGATAGCAGTTGATTTTTTTGATCCTACTAATGGAGCATGGAACAGTCATGTGAAGATGGGCATATGGGCTGATGCTATGCTTATCGCGCCTGCTACTGCCAATACAATGTCAAAAATGGCATATGGCATTGCTGATAATTTGCTTCTAACTACTTATCTGTCAGCAAGATGCCCTGTTTTTGTTGCACCAGCAATGGATGTTGATATGTTTAAACATCCAACTACTAAGCAGAATATAGAAACGCTCCGCTCTTATGGTAATTTGATTATAGAACCCACTGCTGGTGAGTTGGCGAGCGGATTGGAAGGTAAGGGGCGAATGGAAGAGCCAGAGAATATAGTGCGATTCGTGCATGATTATTTTGTACCCAAAGATATGTTAGGGAAAAAGGTGCTGATTACTGCTGGACCGACATACGAAATGATTGACCCAGTGCGTTTTATTGGTAATTATTCCTCTGGGAAAATGGGTTTTGCCATAGCTGAAAGATGTGCTCAACGAGGTGCTGATGTGACTTTAGTTGCTGGTCCTGTGAGTCTTAGCACTCCTTATAGTAATATTGATAGAATCAATGTGGAGTCAGCCACTGAAATGCACAAAATTGTGATGAGTAAATTTGCAGAGATGGATGGTGCTATTTTGGTAGCGGCTGTTGCTGATTTTGCACCTTTGAACATAGAGGAAAATAAATTGAAACGTGGGGATGAGAAATTGGTATTAGAACTTCAGCCTACGATTGATATTGCAGCTGAAATTGGTAAATTGAAGCAAGATAACCAGTTTATTGTTGGTTTTGCACTTGAATCAGAACATGAAGAAGAAAATGCAATGAGAAAAATGGAGCGTAAAAACTTTGACTTCATTGTCTTAAACTCTTTGCGTGACCCGAATAGTTGCTTTGGTTTTGATACCAATAAAATCTCCATTATCCATTCATCAGGCATGAGAAAAGATTTTGAACTGAAGAGTAAATTGGATGTGGCTGATGATATTATAAAAGAAATTAATACATTAATCTTCTGATTACCAATTTGTTATTATTATAGTGAAAAGATTTATTTATAGCATATTATTTATTTTCTTACTGCACAATGTAGTAGCACAAGAACTAAATTGTAATCTGAAAGTAAATTCAGATATGGTTCCAGGCTCTAATAAATCAGTTTTTACTGAGCTTGAAAAATCAGCATCTGAATTTGTGAATCATAGGAAATGGACAGATTTAGTGTTTGCTGAAGATGAACGTATTGACTGTACAATGAACATCATCGTTTCAAAAGTAGAAGATGACCTATTTACATGTGAATTGCAGGTACAATCACGTCGGCCTGTTTACAATTCATCCTACAATACTACAGTCTTAAATTTTCAAGATAAGTCGCTCGTTTTCAACTATAAAGAGTTTGAGGTGCTTGAGTTTAATGAAAACCAGATTAGCTCTAATCTAACTGCTGTGCTGACCTATTATGCCTATGTAATCATAGGATATGATATGGATTCCTATTCGAGGTTGGGAGGTACACCTTATTTTCAAATGGCGGAACGCATAGTAAACTCTGCTCAATCTATGGATATGCCAGGTTGGAGAGCGTTTGAGAGTACGCGCAATCGCTATGCATTAATCAGTAATTTGAATGATGAGGCTTTTAAAAAATACCGCAACTATTTCTATGAGTATCACCGACTTGGCTTGGATGAGATGACTATCAATATGAATAATGCACGTGCACGTATCAATTTAGGATTTTCTATTTTACGTGAAACGAACCGTGCCCGCCCTGCGGCTATTGCAATTACAAGTTTTTTAGATGCCAAAACAGATGAAATACTGAATATTTTTAAGAGAGCGACTGATCAGGAAAAGAAAAATGTAATTGAAATACTTTCTGATATCAATCCAACACAATCAGAAAAATACGAATCTATAAGAAACTAAACTAGCTGTATGCTTCAGTCGATTTACATATCTAACTATGCATTGATTTCTGAGTTGAAAATGAATTTTCAGTCGGGAATGACGGTAATGACAGGTGAAACAGGTGCTGGTAAATCCATTATTTTGGGTGCTTTAGGTTTGATATTAGGTCAACGCGCTGATAGTAAATCCGCTAAAAATCAAGAAGAAAAATGTGTAGTAGAAGCGGAATTTGATATATCGGCTTATCCTCATTTAAGCTATTTCTTTGAGGAAAATGAATTGGATTATGACAAGGAAAACTGCTTGATTCGCAGAGAATTAGCTCCATCAGGTAAATCACGCGCTTTCATCAATGATACTCCAGTATCTTTAGTTACTCTGAAAGAATTATCATCTCAATTGATTGATATTCATTCACAGCATGAGAACTTATTACTTTCAAAAGCTGATTATCAGTTGGAAGTCGTAGATACCGTAGCAGAAACGAACGATCTTCTAAAGAGCTATCAGGCAAGCTATTTCAGTTGGAAAAAAGAAGTAAAAAATCTAGATAAGCTGATTGCGGAGGCAGAAAATGCTAAAGCAGAAACCGATTTTATACAGTTTCAATTTAGCCAGTTAGATGAAGCTCAATTGATTGAAGATGAGGAGCTTGAACTTGAAAAGGAGCAAGAAAGTCTGAGTCATGTAGAAGAGATTAAGCTTGAATTGAATCGCATCAATCATTTGCTTGGCAATGAAGAAGGTACTTTGGCACAAATCAAAGAATCGATTGCATCTTTATCTAAAGTAGCTAATTATCTTGATGATGGGGAGAGACTTCATGAGCGTTTGCAGAGCTCGTATATAGAATTGAAAGATTTAGCACAAGAATTAAGTCGCATGCAAGAAAACATCACTTTCAATCCTAATCGCCTAGAGTTTGTGGAAAACCGCTTAAGCACGCTCTACTCCTTGATGCAGAAGTTTAGAGTGCAGACAGTCAGGGAGTTGCTCGAACTTCATCAGCAGTTTTCAGAGCAGCTAATGCAAATTGAATCCTATGATGAAGCCATTCAAGAGCAGCAACAAAAGGTGGATAGCATACATGCGGACATGCAAGAACAAGCTATTCTTTTATCATCCCAAAGAAAATCCTATATCACTCATATAGAGGAATATATGGTAGAAAAGCTGAGTTATTTAGGCATGCCTAATATTCAATTTAAAGTTGATATACAGTCTGTAGAACATTATACCGATAAGGGTTTAGATGCTGTAAGGCTATTGTTTTCAGCCAATAAGAACAGAGAAATGCAGCCTGTAGAAAGCATAGCATCAGGAGGGGAAATTTCACGTTTAATGCTGACTATCAAATCATTGATAGCCCATAAATCAGATTTACCCACCATTATTTTTGATGAAATTGATACAGGTGTTTCTGGAGAAATAGCCCATCGCATGAGCGATATCATGATAGAGATGAGTAAAGCGATGCAGGTGATGGTCATTACTCACCTTCCTCAAATAGCCTCTAAGGGACAGCAGCATTTTAAAGTTTACAAAGATGAAAGCGGTCAGCAAACTGAAACCCATATTCGCCCTTTAACGCACGACGAGCGCATCCATGAAATAGCCTCCATGCTAAGCGGCAAAGAAACCAGCGAAGCAGCTTTGCAGAATGCAAGGGAGCTGCTGAGGTGAAACTTCACAAACTCCCCTCAACCTCCTTCACATCCACATCTTTCAAAATAACCATTTTATTTTTATCTAAAAGATATAAGGAGGGGATGGCGCGGATGATGTAAAGTTGCTTTTGTATTTTAAAATCTTTACTGCCATCACGGGCATTTATCCAGCTGTTAGACACATTTTGGTGGTGGTTTTTCCACAGGGCTATATCTTCATCAACATACATGCTTAGTAAAGTAAGCTTTCCTTCTGATATGAGTTTGTTGATTGTTTTTGAGTTTGCCAACTCTCGACTGGAACGTTTGCAATCTTCACAATCTGGGTTGTTGAAATAGATAAGGGTGTAGTCTGTTTTTAAATTGTATAGTCGATTCTTACTTCCTTTAGATGTAATATATTCAAAATCACTCGCTTTCGTTCCTATACGGTTTTTGTTGATGTCTCGTAAATGTAACTTGGGTTTGATTTTTTCCGTTGGGTTGAAGCTGTTATCTGCTAAAACATAATCAATATAAAGTGCAAAATGTTCCTCGTCTCGGAAGGGGGAGTTGGGGTTGTAGAAGTATTTTTCAGCTAAGTTATAAAAGTGCTTATACATTTGCAGACTCTTGTCAGCCTTAGTTTGTTGCATTAAATGATTTATCGCTTTGTTGTGCATTTCCTTATCCACAGAAGAACAGATGTGAATGAAATCCTGAAATGCCCTTTCTGCAATATTGTTATTTTGAATGCATGACAAGTTATTAAAAGCAAAGTTATCCCACCAATGAAGTGCAAGGAAATTAAACTTTTCAGCTTCATTCTGCAACATAATTGGCATAGTAGGAGGCGTGAAGCAGGCTGTACCAGTATTGACTTTTGATTGCTTTGCATTAACAGAACGATTGCTTTGTCCAGTTACAGACAAAGCAATCAGTATCATAAGTGTAGATAAGTAGAATCGAACTTGTTTAT
>CAYVWK010000018.1:0-11971 GCA_964455235.1 uncultured Paludibacter sp. | reverse complement strand
TATAGTTTAGTTGTAGTTTAACTCTATGACTTCAATTGAATTGTTGGATGAAGTATTGTCTTGGACAGTAGGTTTTTCTTTTAAAAGGCCATAGTTGGGTTTAAGAAAATTCTTTTTTACTTTACCTATCGACCAAGTTAAACCAAATTGTATATGCGTATTAACGGGACTTAATGGGATAAATTGTGGTGAAAACTTCAATGGAATATAATCACAGGCAAAGAAGATATTTCCTGCAAAGAAATCAATAGCGAGGGCAGCACCTACTGATGGCATCACGCCTTTAATTGTGTTGAGAATGGTGAAGTTTGTAGAGAAATTTACATGGTGAATAGGTTTCACATTTGCCAATAAAGAAATTTCAGTTACCCAATGTTGTGCTGAAAGTCTATTAGATATCAATAAACCCGCAGTGTACTTATTGTTAAGCAAACCCGCTTCAGCGCCTATGGTGATGTTGGGGTTTAGTCCTTGCAGGCTGCTGTTTTTACTATCCTGAATTTGTAATTGTGTCAATTTCATTAGTTGAGTCATGATAGGAATTGAATCAGAATCTTCGGATCCCATAAAATCAGAAACACCCGTATAGCCGACTTCAGCTTGTACTTTTGCGGAAAGATGATTCTTTTTACCCCAGTTTATAAATCCCAAATCAGTAATTCCCATAGAGACTGTAAGGAAATCTAGCGGCGTTTGCCACACAGCTCCTAAATCGGCTCCCAATCCCATTCCAGCTATGCCAATATTGTTGAGATCCATATCTGGTTTTATCCCACTTTCTTCATCTTCAATAAGTTGCAGACCTTTCATATAGATATCCATTCCCCCTTTTGAAGTAAGGCGTAATTTCTCTGCTTCGTTGTTTGGAGTAGCATAAATACGCATTTGATCCATGCCTATATACGCTCTTGCTCCTCCGAAAAGGAGTTTTGCTTTTGCTCCTACTCGAATATCATCTGTAATATTAAGGGAAGTACCCACAGCTGTTTCAACTATCATATGTGCATTAACACCTAAGTTGTCTATATTATAAGTGTAATCTTGATCGTAAGGTAAGCCTTCTTTCAGAAATCGAAACAAATCCTTCGGTAGGTTTACATTGGATTGAATGCGTGTAGCTATATCAAAATTCCAAAACATGGTACCTGTGTAAAACCCAAAGCCTATTAAGCTTATGCGATTATTGATTTCAAAGAAGTTGTTCTTACTCAGACTATTGACAAACTCGGCAGTACCAACAGTTGGATGCATGAAGGTGCGTACTGGGTCGCCTGGATTTAGCCCTGGATATAAGAAAGTTTTTACTCCCATAGTAGAGTTTATCCCCAAATCAAAGGACCCTAAAACTGGCATGCTGACATAGCCTTTTGTGGGAGATAAAGCAGGATTGAGCACATGTTTATAGGGTGCATTATCCATAAAATAGGATGTGCGAGACACAGCAGATTGTGCTGCTATATTGACTGAACAGAAAACCAAAGCAGTCAGAACGAGTACTATATTTATTTTTATCTTTTTCATGATTCTCATTTTTTTACGTGATAGTCCTATTTCTAAGTAATAAGGATTCCAGAAAAATATTAGTTATCTGAACCCATAGGTATTTTTATACTCACTCCTCCCGTGATTTTCGCTTTTAACTCAGCCAGTATAAAGTTTTCAGGCTTGAGCGGTGCACCAGCTACAGTAGCATCTGCTTTTGCCTTAAATTCTAATATGATTTTATTCATACTTTTAACTTCAGCAAAGTTTTCTGCTAATTTAATCTTGATGTTTGATGTATTTGCTGTTCCATCTTTATTACCAGCTTTCACAGTTTGCTCTGTGGTAGTTGATAAAATTCTATCATTTTTATCCAATATAATCATACTCAGACTTAAATTTAGAGGAATTGAATTAGTGATTTTTGCTATCAGTTCTAATTCTCCCGTATTGATGTCCATGCCCTCTTCTATTTCAAGGCTCAAACTATCCATAGTATATTGATACACTATGGATAAGTCCTTTCCAAACTTGAACGGAATGGTCAAATCATATTTTACCTTCATATTATAATTAGCATTCAAATCTATAACATGCTGAACATCTGTGTTAACAGTAGGTTGGAAATCAATTTTGACTGAATCAGGCATAGGCATCATCAATTTATTCAGAGCTGTTTCAATAAAATTGAAGTTAGATGGCATTCCCTCATTGGATGGGGCGTACCACATATTGCTGATGGCTATTACACTCGGATTATCTGCTTTAGCCATACTGAAAGGTAAGTTAAGGATGTCGCCATTTTGAGGTTCTCCACCAATATATTTAGTGAGTTTCAAGTTAGCTCCAAATGGGAATCCTAAATTACTTTCAGTACTCATAGCTAATATCGGATTGATGATGTCTAACACCATGTCACCTCCTTTCATAAAGTCAGGTAAATCATCAAAAGATAGATTAGGTATGTCTGTCGCTACATCCGTATCTATATTGAATTTACCGTAAATCTTTTCAAAAGTGAGATTGTTAAGTTTGATATCCATATTGGTACTGATATTTCTATCATTTAAATCATTGGTGTTGATGCTCGGGTTTTCAATTAAAAGCTTGCAGTTAAACATGATGGTTTCATGCACAAGCAATTTCCCATCTAAATCAGACCCGTCAAACTCAAGCCCTTTTACTGGAATGATATGCGTGAGTTTGCCATCTACAAGTTCTTTATTGATGACTACCTCTCTGTTGTCATTTAATAGGCCAGGAGCAAAACGTAAAATCTCAGGCATCTGAATTTTCATTGTTACGAGTATGGGACTACCACCTAAATCAGGCAGATTTGCTACAGTAACATCCAGTAGGAAATGAGCATTAGAAGCAAAATTAACACTATCTAAGGAAAGAATTTGCTGCGGTAAGTCATTGATTGCAAAATCCAGTTCAGTGCTATCTTTCACTATTGTTTCAATGGAATTCATACCAACAGAAACCGACTCTATTTCCATTTGTGGCACAGTTGCCATGAATTTTAAGGTTTTAAGATGCAGATTGTCTAAATCTCGAGAATTTACGAGATGTCCTCCTTCAAATAAATATCCTCCTTCAATTTCAAATGCATCGGTAATAGTTGTTTTTCCATTAGTCAAATCAGCATTGATATTGAGTGCTTGTATCTCTAATGTAATTTGATTGGGTATGTCACCATTGATGACTAGGTGATTATCCGTGGTCAAACGATTATCATTAAATACGTATATATCACTGAATTTTAGGATGATATTATCAGCAAAGAAAGGAACAGGAAGATTAGGTTTAGTCACATCTATTGTTAAAAAACTACCAGGTTTTACAGTGACTACACCTAAATGATTGATGTTTTCATCTCCTGTGTCAATTTCATGCGATAAGTTTAAACTCACTTCAGGGAATGTTTTGGCAATGTCTTTTCCGATCACCTCTACAGCGTCTAATTGTAAATAAGAAGTAACGGATATGTCAGCCTCAAACTTGGCGTTCGTGTTTTCTTCAAAGATTTTAGTGCTGAGCATGCCACTTACATCAATTTTTCCATCATACTCTACATCAATATTATAGGTCAGACTTCGATGAATTGGGTCAATAGGTATTCCTGATACATCAATTTTTTCGATAAAAACTTTGACATCCAAACCATTGGTAGGATGAATAAGTTTATTTTCTAACCTACAAACAACAGTGTTTGGAAGGTTGATGATGCTATTACCAGGTGAAGAAATCGTAAATTCTTTTGGAAATATAATATCTAAAGTTTCAATTCTATATATAGCATTTCCAATTTCAGGAAGTTTTTTAGGAAGTATTTTAACATTGATGTAAGATTCATTTGGACTATTAGGTGTACCAAAATCTAAGGTATTGATGCTACTAATTTCCTCATTAATATTATCCTTTTCAATATTAAAGTCTAAAGAACTAGCAAGGGTGTTTGCTACATTCTGAATTTCAAAAATCATATAGTCTGTTTCCAGTTCTTTTATACTGATATTGATGATGAAGTTGATGTTTTTAGCTGCATCAAGCTTATTTGCTTTGATTTGCCCTTCAAGACCCATAGTACCCGTTATAGAAATAAGACTCTGGAAATCCACCGAACCATTTGCCGCAAGGGGTAAATTATGTAATGCTGTTATAGGAATAGATTTACTGCTCGTATAGTTTGAATATCCTTCGAGTTTTTGGTTACTGTCTATAATAATTTGATTTTCCAGAGCAGGATAAGGTTGAAGAAACTCAAATACATTATCTTGAATATCAATAATAATATTAGGAGTGAAGATGCCGTAGTCAAGTGCTTCTTCTGCATTTTCCATAATCAACTCAATCTCTAATTGGGCACCATTCATTAATTTAATTAAATCAATTTTAGTCACGCTCGTAGGTACACTAATCGAATAAGCAATATCTATATCAGAAATACTGAGCGGTATAACTGGTAAACCAGTCAAATCAATAGGATAGCCAGGTACGTGGGGCAAATTGTCGAAATCATCAGCGAATAACCCATTTTGCGTACGATTATATTCTTTGGGAGGTATGGTTTTATTAATGCCATCCAAAGAATATTGATTGAAAGTTACATCAATTTCATCTTGATGATTGATTGCATCAGGTGCAATATCTCCAAGTTCTATCCGTGGCAAATTCAAATTAACATCAACATGATCTGTAAATTGGGGGATAGAAAATGAACTAATGTCAACAGATTGGAAAGTAAGTTCATTTTGAAACGAAGGGATTTCTACGTTCAAATTGAGATTGTCAACATTCAAATCCTTTAGTAAATCCTCTAAAAGGAAGGAGTCGGATAAGTTGATGCCATAACCACCATCTTCCAAAAGTTTGAAAAACTCAGAATCTTCTGTGGTCAAAATATCTCTTAGAAAAATGGTGTCTAATTTTCCGAGAGGAATACCCAGCGTATCTCCTCCAACTTTTATCTCTGGATCAATTCCTTTTGAAAAGTCATAGAGTGGATCTATACAGGAGGGATTCAAAAAAGTAAAGCTTGCAATAAAGCCAGCTACCATCAGCTGTTTTAAAAATCTTTTCATGATGTTTATTGTTTTACAGCCCTGTTCATGTATTGAAGATGAATAGGATTGTATGGTTAAGGAAATCTGTTATCAATCAGAACTTATGTAGTATAAGTCAGGAAATCAATGATTTACCGAGAAAATGTCTCGTTTACTTACAAAATATCTGATATTAATAAATTGTGAGCAAATTTAAGCAATATTTGCAAGTATGGCAATAGCATTGCAATAAATTTATATTTTTAGAACAAAAAAAACTGTAACAAGTTCATTAATACAGGTTTCTAGCTAATAAATAAAGGCTTTATATTGCAATGGGAATATAGTTTGATAAAAAATTACACTCCTAATACAATATTTGCATCGATATTCAATTTTTTACTTATTTCTCTGGCAATAGGGAGTGTAGGCTCACTTTTTCCTGTAAGGTAATCACTTATTCTTGAGGTGCTAATACCTAATAAGCCAGCCAAAGCTGTTTGATTTAGATTCATTTCATACATACGGAGTTTGATAATATCTATCAAAGAGGGTGTTCCGATTGGATAATGTTCATCTTCGTATTCCTCTACAAGCCCAGACAATAAATCCAATTCTATAAGATTTTTATCATCCAAAGGAGTGTTATCGTCCACTAAAGGAAGAAGTTCTTCTATCCGAGCCATAGCTACATTGTAAGCTGCTTCATTTTTAATTTTTGCCATAATTATATGTTTTTTGCGTCTATTTTGTCATATTCCGCATGAGTACCAACAAAGCGGATAAAGACGGTTTTTATTGTTATTTTAATGACAACTACTAATCTATATTTATTTCCTTTTATATCAAAAACATAGTGTTGATTTCCTATACTATCGACACTATTAAATGTTCTTTTTATGTCTGAAAATGATTGCCATTTAGCTTTTTTTGTTTTAGCATACCATTCTTCAAGTGGCATTTTAGCATTAGTGTGTTTGCGATAGAACTCACTTAATACTTTCTTTTTTATAATTCGCATTAGGTAATTTATTTAACAAAGATAATATTGATTTTCTGAAAAACAAAATATTTTCCTATAAAACAGGATTTTAAGTTTTTTGGTTATTGATTTTGGATTTTTGAAGTATCCCTCTTAAAGCAAAAATCCTTGCTGATAAGCCTTTTTAGCTTAATCTGCAAGGATTCTTATTTTGTCGGGATGAGAGGATTCGAACCTCCGACCACTCGCCCCCCAGACGAGTACTCTAAACCGGACTGAGCTACATCCCGAACTGTTGAAAATTTAGCGACTGCAAAGATACTATAATTTTTATATGAATCAATAGCAGTATAGGTAGTTCAGTCGATTTTATCTGTCTAAATTTTATTTGCAATCATCCAATCGCTCTATTTGTGCACCCAAAGCTCTTAATCTAATGTCGATATCCTGATAACCTCTGTCGATTTGGTCGATATTGTCGATGATGCTGGTACCTTCTGCGGATAGTGCTGCAATCAGCAATGCTATACCAGCGCGGATGTCGGGTGAGGTCATTCTGGCAGCGCGCAGCTGTAGATTTTCACCCTGCCCAATTACGGTAGCGCGGTGGGGGTCGCACAGGATGATTTGCGCTCCCATGTCTATCAGCTTATCCACGAAGAACAGACGACTCTCAAACATTTTCTGGTGAATGAGTACACTGCCTTTGGCTTTGGTGGCTACCACTAAAAATACGCTTAGCAAGTCGGGCGTTAAACCTGGCCAAGGTGCATCCGCAAAGGTCATAATCGAACCATCAATGAAGGTTTCAATGGTATAGCCTAGTTGTGCTGGCACGAATATATCATCACCACGGCGATCGATTTCTATACCTAAACGCCTGAAACTGTCGGGGATAATACCCAACTCATCATAAGCTACATTTTTAATGGTGATAGCAGAGCCTGTCATAGCCGCCAAACCGATGAAACTACCAATTTCAATCATATCAGGTAAGATGGTATGCTCGCAGCCATGCAGTTTTGCTACGCCCTCAATAGTGAGTAGATTAGAGCCTATGCCTGAAATTTTTGCTCCCATGCGGTTCAGCATTTTGCTGAGCTGTTGCAAATACGGTTCGCAGGCCGCGTTATAAATGGTGGTTGTACCTTCTGCTAATACTGCTGCCATCAGAATGTTCGCTGTACCCGTTACCGATGCTTCATCTAGCAACATATAGCTACCAGTCAACTTATCAGCCTTAATCTCGTACAGTTTCTCTTCTGGGTCATAACGAAAATCAGCACCTAATTTTTGTATGCCAAGGAAGTGCGTATCCAACCTTCTTCTACCAATTTTATCACCACCAGGTTTCGGGATAACAGCCTGCTTAAAGCGTGCTACTAAAGGTCCCACTATCATTACTGAACCACGCAATGAAGCACTGGTTTTGTAGAAATCTTTGGTGCGCAAATAGTCAAAATTTACGTTTTGCGCACGGAAGGTGTAACTGTGGCGGCTTAATTTTTTGACTTCAACTCCCATCTTTTCTAACAAAAGAATGAGGTTATTTACATCAATAATATCAGGTATGTTATGAATGGTAACTTCCTGATCTGTAAGCAATACTGCACATAAAATCTGCAATGCTTCGTTTTTTGCTCCTTGAGGTGTAATTTCACCTGAAAGCTGTGTTTTTCCTTTGATTTTGAATGAGGCCATTTATTTTTTTCTTTTTGAAGGTTTTTTATTGTGGAAAACATCCCTGGATTCTATCAGTTTAAACGTATCATCCGTAAAATCCAATTTTCCATTAGATAACTCTTTTAAATCCTGAAAAATCTTCTTATTATCCACTATTTCCTTGTTCCAAGTCAGAAAACATTTCTTCATCTGATTGGCTATCAGACGAATCAATTCATCTTTTTCTTCTCCATCTTCGTAGTCGCCCACTCGTTCTATCATCTTTTCTAAGGTAATACCATAATGCTGGTAACGCATTTGGTGACTCCGATACGGTACTTGTTCAGGAGCTGTATGCAGATTTTCAGGTTTTACTATTTCGTAAGGATAATCGATATCAAGCTTAAAATCAGACATGATAGCCACATGATCCCATAGTTTATGCTTAAAATCATTGACATCTCGTAAATAAGGAAAAAGATTACCCATGGTAGTAATTATAGTATTGACACATTGCGTACGTTCTTCACGATCTTCAATTGTCATAGCATGATTAATCATTTGTTGAATATTACGCCCATATTCAGGCATGGTAAGTTTCCCTTTTGATGATGAGTATTCCATAAAAATATACTTTTTGTTCTTCGCAAAGTTAAATAAAATTTTTCGTGCATTCTAAAAATGCCTGATAATAATCTAATTTATTTTGAGTGTAAAAATAAATTGTCTGAGTTATCACTTTCAATATCAAAATCTTATCACTTATATGTTTGTATCCTATAGGAGAGTTTTAACGAATAATTAAGGAATTATGCATAAAAAGTTTGTTTATATACAATAAATCTACTAAGTTTGCTTTTTCATTCTCATAAATATTACATCAGAAAAAGATGCAAATTAATTGTGTGATTTGAGGAAATGTTGTACCTTGCAGCCCTTTTTCAAAAATGAAATATTTTGAAAGATTGAAAAAATAGATAAGTCACAGGAAATAGTACGAATATAATACTATATAAGATATTTTAACAAAGAAGATGATAATACCAGCACATAGATTCTTTAAATATTCTCAACTTTTCTTTTTTCTATCCATAGTGATGATATTGTTCTCTTGCGAAGAGGATGATAATAGTGTTTATACGCTTAGTTGGGAGAATTCATCTACGATTTCATATGCCACACGACAAAATGTACTGCATATTTATGGCGCTCCTGGTGCTTCATGGGTGGCTAAAATAGCAGATGGTCAGGATTGGTGCTCTTTCAATAGTAAAAGTGATTTGTATAGTATTGAGGGATTTGTTGTAGACGGTACAAATACGATAACTCTTTATACGAAAGTCAATTCTGGTGGTACAAATAGGGAGGCGAGAATTGAAATTTTATTTGAAGGCAAGGGCAAAATACCCCAAGAAATTTCTTTATCACAAGCCCCGAGTTTTAACGGCTTTACGGAGACTCCTGCTATGGTAGAAGATGATAACTATCGCTATGTTACACATTTTACCAATCTAAATAATAAAACCATACGCAATTATTCCATCTGTTATGATGTCACTAAAAAGGCAGCTTTGTGGGTAGCTTATCCTATACATGCTATCTATCTTCAGAAGAATACAGGACGTACTGATGATTGGGCTTTTGACCCAGAAATAGATGAGGCCGACCAAGCTAATTGCGTAAACCGTTCTTATAGTGGAAGTTATGATAGAGGCCATCAAATAGCTTCAGGAGATAGGACAGGTAGCAAACACATGAATCAGCAGACTTTTTATATGTCGAATATGACACCACAATGGAATCGTTTGAATCAGGATATGTGGGCTAATTTGGAAGCCAAAGTGCGTACTTACAGTTGTTCAGATACCTTGTTTGTGGTAACAGGTGCTTATTTTGAGCCTGGAAATAATGAAACAGTAAGAGATGGTGGTGGGGTAGCAGTGGCTAAACCAACGCATTATTATAAAGTAATACTTCGTACAACAAGCGGTCGCACAGGTAAATATATAGGTGATTGCCGTGATGATGAACTCAAAAGCATAGGATTTTGGGTAGAACACAGAAGTTATGGAAATATTGAACCTCCAACAAGTATCATTCGAAGTGTCGAAGATATTGAAGCGCTGACTGGCTTTGAGTTTTTCCCTTTGGTATCCAAAGAGGTGAAAAGACAGAATAGGCCAGGGGATTGGGGATTGTGATACCCTTCGACTTCGCTCAGGGACCGGGAGTAATTGTTGAATGTTGAGGTGTTGAGTTGTTGAGTTGTTGAGTTGTTGAGTTGTTGAGTTGTTGAGTTGTTGAGGTGTTGAGTTGTTGAGTTGTTGAGGTGTATTTAATTATTCACATTGGCACATTGGCATATCGGCACATCATCACACAAATTTCTTTCATTTTATAAAAATTAAATATTAAACCAAAAATAAACAACATGCAAATTCGATTTTTATCAATTTTGATGCTTTTCGGTTTTCTGGGTGTGATAAACGCTCAGAATTTACCTGAAAACGCGGGAAAGGAATTTCAGCGTGAAAATAGTTATGAATTAAGTGCTATAGACGAATCCATGCAAGATGAAGATGCTGATATTGCGGGACAAAACTTTAGTACGTTGGCTGTTTTCTCCAACGACCCGTTTTTATCACAGGTTGGATTCCAACTTTCCGGCTTTCGTTTTTCTCCTCGTGGATTGAAAAACAAGTATTCACAAACCTATATGAATGGTATTGAGTTCAATTCGCTGATGCGAGGGAACTTTAACTATGCCATGATAGGGGCCATGAATGATATGACGCGTAATTCAACTACGCAGGATTTCATGCAGGCTGGTTTGTATTCTTTTGGAGATATAGGTGGTGCGCAAAATATCGATGTGCGCGCTGGTAGCTATGCCAGAGGTACTAAGGTGACACTAACTTATACCAATCGAAACTATCAGCAACGGGCGATGGTGTCGCATCATACTGGTATGCAGAAAAATGGTTGGGCTTTTTCGGCTTTATTAGGGGGTAGATATGCTTATGAGGGGAATGTCGAAGGTACTTTCTATCATAATGTATCTTACTTTTTAGGTGCTGAAAAACAATGGGATAATGGTAAACACAGTTTAGCGTTTACTACCTTTGGTTCGCCCGTGCAACGTGCACAACAATCAGCTTCTGTACAAGAGGCTTATGATGTGGCAGGCAACAATCAGTATAATGCGTATTGGGGTTATATGCCTGATGGTTCTAAGCGTAATCAACGTGTGGTAACGGCTTACAACCCTGCATTCATCCTTTCCCATATATGGAAAATTGATAGAAACTCTAAATTGACAAGCGGTGTATCTTTTGATTATACGCGTTATGGCTCTACTTCGCTTAACTGGTTTAATAATGCTGCCGACCCTCGTCCTGATTATTATCGCTTCTTACCTTCCTTTACTTCAGGAACTTACAATACCTTAGATCCTCTATATAAAGCGGATGCTGAGTTTTGGAGAGGTTCTGGTGTCGGAACTGATAGAGGTAGAAGTCAAATCGATTGGGCTGGTATTTATGAAGCAAATCAGAACAACAACCTCTACGGCGAAAATAAATCAGCTTTGTTTATTATTGATGAAAGAAGAAATGATGCTTTAACAACCAGTATCAATTCAACTTTGGAAAAAAGACTCAATAATGAAATGACTTTGGTAGTTGGGTTCAATGGTCGCCATAGTCTTGGTAAAACCTTCAATTCAGTAGCTGATTTATTAGGTGCTACTTATTTAGTGGATACAGATAAGTTTGGTGAAAGAGATTTCCCTGGCGATACGGATAAAAAGCAAAACGACTTAAGAAATCCCGATCGTGTTGTGAAAGAAGGGGATATCTTCGGATATAACTATCATACAGTGATGTTGAACTCAAGTTTATGGGCACAAATGCACCATAATTATCAGCATTTTGAATTTTTCTATGCTGCAAAATTAAACCTTACTTCTTTCTATCGTGATGGTCAAATGAAGAATGGTCGTTATCCTACTAATTCTTATGGAAAAGGGGATGCTCATACCTTTATCGACCCTGCACTTAAAGCTGGTGCGGTGTATAAGTTAGATGGTCGTAATCTGTTTTCTGTAAACGGGATGTTTAAAACCCAGGCTCCTCTGCCTTTTGATGCTTATACTACGCCTCGTATTTCAGATGAAACTTTACCTAATTTGAAGTCTGAAATGATAGGTGCAGCCGACATCAACTACGTATTCTCTTATCCAAGAATCAACGGACGAATCACTGGTTTTTACATGAATTATCAAGGTGGTTTGCAGAAA
>CAYVWK010000017.1:0-24439 GCA_964455235.1 uncultured Paludibacter sp. | reverse complement strand
CATCTGCCTTACAAGCAGAGGGTCGGCGGTTCGAATCCGTCAACGCCCACATTGATAATCAAGCACTTGCAAATAGTATTTTGTAGGTGCTTTTTCATTTACAACACATTTTTCACACAAAACGCAAATAAGGATGTGTACACTCGTCGGTTGATGGGTTATTTTGGTAGAGTTTATTCTCTCTATATTCTATTATTAGTAGAATTTCTCGTAAATTTGCATCCCATTAAATAAAATTTTAATTCAATGAAGAAAGTTAGAGTTAGATTTGCTCCTAGTCCAACTGGACCGCTGCATATTGGTGGTGTTAGAACCGCTTTGTATAATTACCTTTTTGCCAAACAACAGGGTGGCGATATGTTGCTGCGGATTGAAGATACAGATTCTGCACGCTTTGTACCTGGTGCAGAGGAATATATAGTGGAGTCGCTGAATTGGTTGGGCATCCACATTGATGAGGGCATCGGTACTGCTCAGGATGGCACGCATGCTCCCTACCGCCAAAGCGAGCGCAAGTCTATTTATGTGCAGTATGTAAATCAGTTACTAGATGCTGATTTGGCGTATTATGCCTTTGATACACCTGAAGAATTGGATGCAAAACGCAAGGAAGTCGCTAATTTTCAATACGATGCCTCAACAAGAGATTCAATGAACAATTCTTTGAATATTACTAAGGATGAAGTTGAAAAGCGTATCGCTGCTGGTGAAAAATATGTAGTTCGTATCAAAATTGAAGCAGGACAAGATATAGAAGTGCAGGATTTAATCCGTGGTAAGGTGGTGATTAATTCCTCTATTTTGGATGATAAAGTGCTGTATAAATCAGCAGATGGACTGCCAACCTATCATTTGGCGAATGTGGTGGACGATTATCTGATGGAGATTTCGCATGTGATACGTGGAGAGGAGTGGCTACCTTCTGCACCTTTGCACGTACTGCTGTATCGCTATTTGGGTTGGGAAAATCAAATGCCGCAGTTTGCACATCTCCCATTATTATTGAAGCCTGACGGGAATGGCAAGTTGAGTAAACGTGATGGTGATAGATTAGGTTTTCCTGTCTTTCCTTTGGAATGGCATGATAATCAGGCGGATGTAATTTCTTCTGGATATAGAGAAGCAGGATATTTTCCTGAAGCTGTCGTGAATTTCTTGTCTCTTTTGGGCTGGAATCCAGGTACTGATCAAGAAATCTTTTCTATGGATGAGTTAATAGCTGCTTTCAGTTTAGACAGAGTAAGTAAAAGCGGTGCAAAATTCGATTATGAAAAAGGCAAATGGTTCAACCATCAATACCTTCAACAAAAATCTTTAGAGACAATTTATACTGATTTCCGAGTGATTTTAGAGCAAAAAGGTATAGTTGAAGATCAAGATAAAGTACAAAAAATCATTGGCTTAGTGCGAGAAAGAGCCAATTTCGTACAAGATATTTGGGAACAAGCATCCTTCTTTTTTGAAGCCCCAACGAGCTATGACGAAACAGCTGTGAAAAAACGCTGGAAAGCAGATACCCCACAGCAAATGGCTGAATTAATCACTATTTTGCAAGATGTTGATAATTTCAGTGCTGAAAACACCGAGCAAATCGTCAAAGCTTGGATAGAGGAAAAGGGCTATGGTATGGGAGCTATAATGAATGCCTTCCGCCTCTCCATAGTCGGAGCTTCCAAAGGTCCGCATATGTTTGATATTATCGAGGTGATAGGGAAAGACGAAACGATAGAACGGCTAAAAAAGGCATTATCAATAGCTATTTAATCCCTATTTACCAACTTCACCTCCCTTGATAATCCATGTTGGCAATCAACTTCAAAAGTAGTTTTTGTATCCGACATGGATTTTATGTGGATATGCTCGGATGGTTGCATCAACTGCCAGTTTCCTTTTAGGGTGAGGGTTAGCTTTGAAGATACTGAGGGATTATTAATCCAATTTCGGGAATAGACACTGCGCTCGATACGTTTGCCGTTTTCGTCGTATTGTTCGTCTGCCGCTCCTTCGTAAAAACGCAAGTCGGGGTCTGCAATACTGAGGTGTAATTGATTCTCATTCAATTCTTCAGTCATCAATAGACAGGGTGTATCAACTGATACGAAGCGTGTTTTATCAGCATAAATCCCTGCTTCAAAAAACACATAAGCAGTAGTTTGGTTTGCCTTATCAAAAACAATATGTGCCACTGAATCTTTTTGTAAAACTTGATAAACTGGTTTTTTGCTTGAAGATATGGATTTACGCACAGTTTTAAGCCTCTTGTTATCTGGCTGGATAAGTACCATATATTCATAGGTATCATCAACTGCTTGCTTGCCATGATTGATGTATGCTAAAGAAAAGGGATTTTGTGTAGGTTCATCCGTTTCCTCGTGATACGAATGTTGAACCGTTCGTTTCAAAGCTACCTCTCCATCTTTTACAAAGAAATAATTGTTCAGTCCATCCGAAATTTCAGTTTGTTTTTTATAGATGGTGGTAGTATAAGGAAACGACTTTATGTGTTGACGATTGAATGAAACAGGATATTGTTCTGCAGGTTGATATACCTGAAACAAAGTGGTATGCACTTCACTTTCAGGTAAATCTGAGCGGATATTTGTTCCTAATGCTACAACCCTATCATCAAAAAAGAAAAAAGACTTACGAGCCCTCAGGGAGCCATTATACTTATCATGTTCATGTAATTTCATTGCAAAAGCACCATTTTTCCCTGCAATAGAAATACTTCCAGCAAAGGCTTCATCAGACAAAAGCATTTCCTCATAGCCAGAATCCTCATCTAAATTTTTTATATCAGAACGTAATTCAGTTATAGGCAATTCAGCAGCTGTAGTGCCTGCAAAATGATTCCAATCCCAACCTTCTTGCTTGAATCCCGAACCAAAATTGGAGATAGGTTCGCCTGTAGCTATGATTTGCAAATGACCATGATTCAAATAGCGCCCATACAAATTTGCGCCTATATAAGTCTCGGTAGCCCATAAGTAGCGACTATGCCCCATAGCCGAAACCATCCAATCATTTCTTCGATGGATGTTGAGGTTAGAATATGGAAAACTTCTATTTCCTTCAGGAGACTTTTCAGTTTGAACTCCATTTTGCTGAAAAAACACCACATCTTCATTGATGGTATCACCTACTAAACGAAGATAAACAGCAGCTAAATCTCTATCAAACTGATCGTTAACATACACTCCGCCAGACTTAGCTAAGCGAGCATAATGTGCAGGAATCAACTGACCTTCTCCGTCAGGATGGCGACCCGAAAGCGATAGCGGCCAATGCGTTAGGTTGCAATAAAAACGCATAGCGAGCATGGCATTTTTCAGGTTTTCATAGCCTGTTTGACTAGGTTGATAGGTGGTATTATGCAATATCCATAAAGCCTGAGTCGCACCTTCCAATCCACCTATGGCATAAGCAGGATAATTATGCCGATGATGATAGATGCTGCCATCAATCTTGAACGTGCCTTGTGTGCCCGTAGAAAACTGCAAACCATTATCAATCCAACGAGCAAAAGCGTGCATATAACGACTTTTCTGCACTGCATCATCTATCATTAAAATGCTTGCTAGACGTGGAATAAGTGTAGTATTAAACGCATCCACATCCATACCCAGTACATCAGGTTCAGTTTTCACTTCGCCTGTGCCCGCAAACCACTCCAAGCTTTGCTGGGCTTCCCTACTCAAACCCATTTCAATTAAAACAGGGCGCATCAGAAAAACAGCTGTGTAATAATTCCGCATACTGTAGCCCAAATGATGGAGTGTTCCCATCGCACTGCCTGCTCGAAATCCCTGATCAAAAGCATGACGCATCATCGAGATAAACATCGTAGCAATGACTTGTTTGTCCTCTTCTTTTTGAGTTAGATGATAGCTTTTTGCCATATTGAGCAACAAGCGATTGAAAGTCCTCAAACCCATTTCATTACCATAGAGCTTTTGATAGTGGACTGCACCCATGTGAGCGAAAGTTTCACCAAAACGTTCAAAATAGACAGGTAAACCCACTATGCTTCCATCAGGATTTTCTTTAATTTGATATTTTTGATAAGCTTGCGTTAGTTTTGATAGAGCTATAGGCTTAGATTTATCTAGTAAAAGCTCTTTTAGTCTTTGCTCTACCCTTGCAAAATCCTGAATTTCATTTCCTAACATTGAAGCTTTAGGAAGTGAAATATCAAAAAGTTTATTCCAGGAATCCAGTAAAACCAACCAATGACTGGTTGTTTCAGCATTGACATAAGGAGCTTGAAAATCAGCCGTATGGTGACGCACATCCTGGAAAGAAGATAGAATCATCTGGTCGAAAAACAGTTCACCCTTATCCGCCCCTTGAACAGTCACACGCATTTCGTTCATACCCTCTTCGGGTTTTCCCTGCATATCGCGATCGAAAGCTATCCAAGCCCCGCTCCAGCCTTGAAAATCAAGACCGTATTCAAACCACGAGCAAAGTTTATCATCTTTATAAAACTCAAAAAGCAGTTTGCCGTTTAATAGCTGAGGAGCATACACCCAGAACACAAAAGTTGAAACCGAATTATCATTAAACGGATTTTGCTGAGTGTATGGGATAGGTTGATTGATTTCCCAAGAGCTATTCATTTGTGTCCACTGCCAGTGTAGACTACTCTTCCCATGTTTATAGTGATGAGAAGAAATAGTTAGAACCGACTCCCCTTTAGTTTTTGCAGGATGTACTCCATCTTCAAAAGAAAGCAAGTCAGGATGTGTAAACTCGTGGATTTGACTGGCAGATATCCAATGCAAGAAAAGCAAAAAAATAAAAGATAGAGCGAGGCGGTAATAAGTCATATAAAAAGATAATTTATAAAGATAAGCTATGATAGATAGGATAAGTACATAAAAAAAACTACCATTCTATTGATTGTTTCCATATAGGAAGTTCGTGTGGAAGTACACTTTTGTCCCATTCCTTAGTTGGTATTCCTATACTCATTAATTGTTGCAATTCGCCAAGATATTTCTCATATACATCACGGGGATAAGCATCATTTTGAACACAAATTGTAGCAGCCATCCCTACAACCTCACCCATCATTGCCGTAGTTCCCATTACCCTTACCGTACCAAGAGCAATATGGGTTACACTCACATTTCTACCCGCCATAAATAGATTTTTGATATTACGCGAATAGAGTGTACGATAAGGAACAGTATAAGGTGCAGCTAAATGTGGTTGTATGCAGTAAGATTGCCATTCATTACCTGGAAAATGCTTACTATTTTCTTCATCTTCGTAATGTAAATCAATAGACCAAGATGTGGTATAAGATTTATCAGGATAATCAACCATATTTATCAAGTCATGTTCGTTGAGAATAACATCACCCAACAGACGTCTGGATTCTCTTTTACCACCAATATAAGGTACAAAGCCTAATTTATAGTTAGGATATTTTGATAATTGATTTTTCAAAAAAGACCAATTTCCAAAAATGGCTCGTAATAGATTATCTCGTATGAACTCTGCATCTTCGATGGTATCATCTTTAAATCCAGACTCCCACTTCCATGAACCACTTGGATTATCAATAAAGTAATCTTTAGAAACTTGAGCTGCCCAAGGCACTATAGGAAAGGAAGAGGCATTTTCTTCTATTGTAGATCGCCAAAGCAGCGTAGTACCCATTTTATGATTATCCTTTACTAAAGGCGCTTTTGACTCAAATGCTTCATAATAGGTTTCTCTCCCCATACGATAATCTGCACCCGCTAAAAAGCCTATCGTAGCATCACCTGTACAATCAGAGAAATAGGTTCCAGAAAAAATATGCGTATTGCCAGTGGCAACATCTTTACCTGAAACAGCTACAATAGCATTACCATCCATTTGTACCTGATTCACATGGATATTTAGGAATAAAGAAAGATTAGGTTCATTCCTTAAGATGTTTTCTCTGAATTTATCAACTTCTTTACTAGCCTCTCTTCTTGGAGGATGAAGGTAACCTTCTTCTTGATGAGAATCCTGCGGAATTGGTATACCTGTTAACTCCCTCAATAAATTCCCTATCTTCGGATAGAAATTAGCATTCATTTTACCATTCAAACCAACACGTATTTCTGAACTATTATTACCACCTAGTACGGGACGATTGTTGATTAAAGCCACTTTTAGCCCTAGTCTGGCAGCAGCCAAAGCAGCAGTCATTCCAGCTGTACCTCCACCAACTACAACAAAATCAAAATCACCTTCATTTATTGTCTGTTTTGGCAGGAGTTTGTTCCTCAACTTATTTACTTCCTGAGTATCATTAGATGGAATATAGTTTAAATCATCTGAAAATAACAAAGCATCAACTCGACCATTAAAACCAGTCAAATCAACCAATTCAACATCCAACTTTGTATCTTTCAATTTGTTTTTCTTTTGAATTTTAGAGACGTCAATAACTCCTGCTTCTTGCCACATCCATCGAGTTCCTTTTGTACCAAGAACGGTTGACAATAAGTTCCCATTTACAGATAGTTGAAAAGCACCTGGTCCATCATTTTCAAGATACCAAGGAGCAATCCAGTTGAAAGTTCTAACCCACACCTTATATTTACCTTTACTAGGGAAACTTACGGTTGTTTTAGCATTTTCAACAGGCTCTCCAAGTCCATGAGCCATGAGGTAAGGTGAGCCCATTTGATCCATAAATTGTGAGTCTATCACCCATCCACCACTTTCCTGAAAACTTTCAGCCTCAACTAAAATCATTTGTGCACTAGATTTACTCACATGCAACATACTAATTATCAACACTAAAAGAAAAAGAATTCTATTCATATTACTACTCATATCATTATTTATAAATATGCTGCTTAAATTTATACTGTTACCTTCTGTGAAAATGCGCATACTCTTGTATATTATCTATACCGTATTAAGTTTACATTGCACGATAAGACTACAGTGCTGACTTCCGAATAAGTGCTTCTAAGAAATAATAATCAGCATAATTAAGTGGCACATCAATCTCATTTCCATGAGGAATACTGCCGACTGAGTGCATTAATAAAAAATTACCGTTGGTACCCAACAAAGCCAAATAAGAAGGTGAAGCGAGAGAGCTTACAATAGCATCCGCTGTTTTTCTATATTCTGGGCGATTGAAGGTACTCAACTCATACAAAGCAGAAGCTATAATTGCAGCAGCAGAAGCATCCCGCGGTTCATTCGGGATATTCGGTGCATCGAAATCCCAATATGGCACTAAATCGGTAGGCATATTTTTATGCGTAAATAGGTAGTTATAGATTTTATCAGCGAGATTCAGATAGCGTTGGTCGCCTGTTTCACGATAGCACACACTAAACCCATATAGAGCCCAAGCCTGGCCGCGCGCCCAAGCGGACTCATGAGCATAACCTTGAGCTGTATGTTTGTGGCGAACTCCACCCTTAATCTTATCATAATCAATCACATGATAGCAACTATAATCTTTTCTGAAGTGATTCTCTAAAGTCACATCAGCATGGCTAACTGCCATTTTATAGAAAGACGAATCGCCTGTAAAGCGAGTTGCTTCAAAAAGCAATTCCAAGTTCATCATATTATCGATAATAACAGGACACATCCATCCGCGTGTACCTTGCCATCCTCTGTCTTCATCCCAAGATTGAATAACCCCAGGAATGGGACGATAGCGCGTAGCCAATGATTTAGCAGCCTCGACCATCACGTCTTTGTAGGCCTCATTACCAGTAGCTTTATATGCATTTCCGTAACTACAATTAATCATAAAACCCACATCATGATGCCAACTAAGGTATTTTACAGAATCCAAATCTTCTGTATATTTTT
Source organism: uncultured Paludibacter sp. (assembly GCA_964455235.1). Classification (GTDB taxonomy): domain Bacteria; phylum Bacteroidota; class Bacteroidia; order Bacteroidales; family Paludibacteraceae; genus Paludibacter. The sequence goes on along the minus strand of CAYVWK010000017.1, from coordinate 16,612 downwards.
GACCCCATTCTTTCCATTTTTCATCTTTCGTGAGCTCATACATATACCACATAGTTCCAGGGAAGAATCCGCTAGTCCAGTCATCAATAGGCACATATTCAACCTCATCACATTTAACAGTACGTGGATTTAAAATTTTACCACTTTCTTCTATCATTGCTACTTGATAGCCAATTTGTTCCTTGGCAAATTGCATCACATTGTTTACTTCGTCTTGTTCTGGTTTTACAGAATAATTAGTACAAGAAACAAATAGAAAAACAAGGCATGGAATACAAAATAAGATTTTCTTCATTTTATTTTTCAATAATATATTATTACTCAACTTTTACTACACTACAGTAGATGGGAATCATAAGCCCCATCAACAAGCAAATTAATTAATTACTTTGATTACTTTAAATTTTTTATTCTCTGAAACACGCATAACAAAAAAACCTTGTGGTAATACTTTCTTATCAACAATAAAACTTGAATTGGAAGTTTTATCGGTATAAAACAAGGAACCATTTAAGGTGAAAACTTGAATATTCTTTTCTTTTCCTTCAGTTTGAGATAAAAAACTCAGATGAATGCTGTCTTTGTTATCAAGAATTGAAACCCAATCGTCATGATCCTGGGGTTGCTTAACATTGGTATCATCCATATCACCTAAAGAAAAATACACAGGCTCTCCTTCTGCTAGCACAAGATTTATAGTTGTACTTTTCCCATCGTTCGACATGCTTAAAACACTTTCATTATCTTGCAGTAGTTTCCACACGCCCTTGAGTTTGATAGTTGTCTGGGTTGGAGTAGAAAGGAATCCGAAATCAGTATCTGGAACTGGCCTTAAATTAGGATTATTGATAGATATATGCAAGCGATTCTTTGGTTCATCTCTTTTAATGACTAACAACATTTCTGTTGATGCAGACTCCAAATATCCAAAGGACAAATTACTTACTGCATCAAAAAAAGCATAGCTTGTCATTTTCATATCTAAGTTTGTAACAGCGTGCAGTTTTTCTGTCTGACTTTCTATCACAAATACATCACCACCCGTATCACCCACTTTTGCTGCAAAATTCTCCATTGCCGTTTGCGTAGTATTCGGGATCATAAAAAAGCGATAATCTTTAGAAGCTGGTTTTACTCCATGTTGAATATACGCTTTTGCAGCAGTAACAGTATAAGTAGGGTTGCTTACATCTACACCTGTTTCTCTTGGGGAGGTCTGACTACCAAACTTCACAACCAAAGGATCATTATTTTTAGGAATATAATATCCTGTACCAAGAGGTGTCAGCATCCAATAGTTTTTACTGTTTTCAAATGCAAATTCATCATTTTCTTGAAATACATTTCCATTGATGATAAAATCTGAAAAATAAGAAGATTGGACTTCTTGAAATAGATTTGTTGCAGTGTGCATGTTAGCAGAATAACTTCCTTGTGCTGAGATATTTGTTCCTAAACATACGAACACAGAGTCGAAGGTAAAGACTGATTTTTTAAACTTCAGATTAGTAGGTGTAAACCTCTGGCTACCCCAATTATCACCCTGATTAAAGTCGGCAGCAAACACACCGCTATTACCAGCAGCCAAAGCACCTACAAAATGAGTATCTGGTGCTTTTTGGTCGAACCTATCTGTCACATTTTTATTTGGCATCATTTCTAGCCAAGAGTCGTAGTGCACAGTGGTTGTACCAGGCACAACATTCCAGTCCCACCCCCCAGAACCTGTGGTTGTCGGAATACCAGAACGAGCATATTCACCCGTATAAACAACCTCTAAGGTTCCATGACTTTGATAGCGGCCAAATCTATTTTGTTGACTATAGATTTCAGCTCCCCAAAAATAAGCAGTTGGACTTCTCATACTTACCACCCAGTTGTTTTTTCTATAAACACCTAAAGGACTATAGTTAAATTGATAATATCCATCCATGTTTACGGCAGGGACATCATAGACATCAGACATATAAAAATAATTATATGCACCTGCTAAATATTCATCCATACTACCCAGAATGGTTTCACTGGCTGTAACAAGCCCTTGAATTTTATCTCCATTAAAAGGCACATTTATACCCCCTCTGATATAGGGATTTCTACCTGCAAGAGCATTAGCAAAGAAATGATTTTTATTTCCTTCTTTCTTATTAGCCATTTTCAGAACAGCCATTAAAGCATCACGCAATCGATAATAAGACTCAGATTTTATATTGAATGAAGTTTCTCTTAGTTGATAAACATATTCAGCCCAAGTCGAATAGCAATACATATAATTATTATAATGTGTCCAATGATGAAAACCTGTTCCGTCAATTTTAATCATATCGGAAGTCCCTGGAACCACCTCTGTATGACGCTCTAAATGTCGCTTCAGAGCTTTTAATTCACGTATCGCGACAGCATCATTGGGCTGCAACACAGCATATCCATACATATGAGGGAGATAATTGTAGATTAAGTCACTATTTAATCTTGACAGATACATATCTTCTGGTAGATATACTTTTCCGTACTCCGACATCCAGCGTGCTAATTTCAGCATCTCTATTTTTCGCTCATCAGTTTGAAGATAAGGCACGAGATTCAAAATAGATGCAGGGATATAGCGAGCATCAGAATATGAACTGGAGGACAAACGCAAACTAACACCCTCGGATAAACCCTGTTCGAGCATATGATCAACCATATCAAGAAATCTTTGTTCATCCGCAGCATTACTAGAACCTGCTAAAGTTTGCAAGGCACCCAAGATATTCCTCACTGCCGTTGTAGTAAGTGCATCTTTCGAACAATCCAATACATTACCTCTTACACTACCATCGTCGTTACGCACGATTTTATAGCTATTGACTAAATTGCGAGAAGCCAGTAAATTCATATCAGATTCGAGTTCACGTTGAAAACGACTACGCAAAACTGACAATTCATTCAACTCTTGTGCAGTAGGTGTTGTAATCGGAATATCAATAGGATATCCAAATTCATTCAAAGAAAGATTGTCAGCAGTAAATTTATCCTTATCCAGCACCCATTGTCCGCCAAAGTTTTTATTGATGACATCTGTATTAAAATTAACATTGTCGAAAAACAACTTTCGAGGAGTTTGATTGGTGGGTAGTAAGGTAAAACGAACCGTTTTTAAAGCAAACGTGCTCGTTTCACTGAACTCAGAATACATTCTAATTAGTTCCCTCCACCCTTTAAAATTGATAGATACATTCGCTGTACGATGGACCTGATTACTAGAATCTAAGAATTCAATCTTTAAAACATCGTTTGTTATTTCTGGCGCACGAAGGTACATCATAAACCCACGTCCTTTAGTATTAAAGTTTCTTGTTGATACTAACAAAGTAGCCTCTCCACCTGTGGTTTCCCAACTTAAAGACTGTACCCCTTCTTTGTAGTGATTACCAGTGACGGATAATGTACCCTGTTGTGTTTGCCAGTCAGAAGGTACACTGCTATCCTCAAACATAAAAGCTGTTTGTTGGGCAATCAGAGTAAGAGGTATCAAACTGACAAATAGCAAAATTAATTTTCTCATTGGATATTTCCTCATAATTAGTAACCTGTATTATTATTCCACTTATTCATTTCCACTTCTTGTATGGGCAATGGCAAATAACGATTATTGATATCATCTAAATTACCAGCTTCTATTACACGAGGCGTAAGATTCGCTTCTTTGACACGTTCTGTTCTTACTAATTCAAACCAGCGTTTAAACTCTGCAAAAAACTCCCATCCACGTTCTTTCCACACAAGTTCTTCAAATGCTTCCATTGATAAACCTGTAGGCACATCACCCTGCGCAGGGATAGAAACAATACCATCAGCATCATCGGGAACAGTCGAGTTAACCAGTCTATTAGCTGGGGCATCAGCGGGGAGCACAGGCGTACTAACCGTGAACTTCTCTCTATAAGCACGTGCGCGAAGCTGATTGATAAAACCTTCAGATATAGCGTTTGGACCACCATCAGCACGATTTTGAGCTTCTGCGTAAATCATCATGACATCAGCATAGCGATAGATAGGCGTGATACCATTCGTTTGAGCTGCTCCAACACCATAATCTCTGTATTTATCAATTGCAGGAGGTTGCTTTAAAAGAGCATACGATCTGAAAGATGATTTTCTAGTTTGAATTCCAGCACGGTGAACATAAGCTGATACAAAATTAAAATCGCGACGTTTATCAGCAGGATGCATTTCAAAAAAAGTAGAATCAGCTAAATAATCTTGCCAGGCTGTTCCGTTATCAACAAGTGACTCATAAGAGATCCCATAATTACTTGCAGTTTTACCGATAACCGAGTGATTCAAAGCGAAGATATGCTCCTCATTACTGCTTTTTGTTGCTTCCTTCCATAAATCCGAATATTCTGGTAATAAACTGTATTTCCCAAACACCTCTTCTGCCTTATCTTTTGCTAAAGCATATTTATCTGTTTGTTTTAAAGGCCAACCTGCCATCGTAAGGTACACATCAGCTAAACAAACTTTTGCAGCATATTTTGATGCAGTTGAATTATTGTTTTTTCTGCCATAATCATCCATATTATCTTCAGCAAATTGCAAGTCAGGAATGATAATTTGTTCATATATATCAATGACTTTATTTCTTCCAATAGTGGTATTGCCAAATATATCTTGAGAGGAAGTAGGATCTGTTATAGCAGGTACATCACCCCACAAACGCACCAAATTAAAATAGGCAAAAGCTCTCATAAAACGAGCTTCAGCTATGTATTTAATTCGCACCTCATAAGGTTCTGTTGTGCTTTTTTCTATCCCTTCAACCATTTCATTCGCACTCTGAATCACTTTATAAAACAAGGAATAAAGCACAGTTACGTCCTTATTACTCACGGTAGCATCAAATTTCAATTCATCACTAATAACTAATCTAGGGTCAGCTTTAGCTAATTGTCCTGCTACCAAATCATCAGCACGGAGGTTAACCCACTGTAAACGACAATTGTAGCCATAGTTATCTTTCCATAAATTATTATAAAGAGCATCCGATAGGTTAGCCATTTTAACCTGATCATAAATCATATTTCCTGGAGTTACAAAACTAGTAGGCTCTTGCAATAAATCAACGCAAGATGGAAGTAGTAAAAGCCAAGAAACCAATATTATATTTTTTATTCTTTTCATACGTTTAAATTTTATATACTTTGAATTGAACAGAGGTTTTGCATCATATCTATATCAATGCATTTTCAGACCTTAGGTTCTTTAAGAGTTTTTACTTTATTAGAATTGAAAATTCACTCCAATCAAATAGTTTCTTCCGTTAGGATAATAACCATAATCAATACCCGGTTTTAATGGGTCTTTTAAGGTAACCTCAGGGTCGATACCGCTATATGAAGTAATTAAAAATGGATTTTGAACAGACCCATACACTCTAAAGTTGGCTATTTGAAGTTTTCTAAGTACAGACTGAGGTAAAGTATATCCTAAAGTAATTGATTTCACTTTAATAAAATCACCTTTTTCTACAAATCGGCTTGAACTGGTTTTTACGTTTGGAGTTTTCACAAATCCTCTTACATCCGTATCCTCATTGGTTGGAGTCCATCTATCTAACCAAGCTGGAGTAGGTGATAATCCACTTAAACGAGCCTGAGCTGTATAATTATAAATATCAAAGTGATGATAGCCAATTGCAAAAACAGAGAAATCAAAATTCTTATAGTTAAAGGTATTAGACCATCCCCAGTTAAACAAGGGTTGTCCATTTCCAATAATCGTTTGATCGTCTGCTGTAATAGCATTATCAGCGCTTTCATCAATATTTACATACCTATACGAACCTGCTTCCGTACCTGCAGGAGCCTCTCCTAATTCAGATGTTTTCCAAATACCATCATATTTATATCCATACATGGTACCCACATTTTCACCTAAAATATAACGATAATGCAAATCTTCGTAGGAAGTTCCTAGGGTAATATAGGACTTATCCTCTGCCAAATGCATAATTTTAGATGCATTATGAGACAAGGTAAGGTTGGTATTCCACGTAAACACATTGTTTGCCACAGGTGTAGCTCCAAAAGTTATTTCAACTCCTCTATTTTGTATATGCGCAGAATTGATAAATCGAGTTGGAAATCCAGTGTAATACGAATTATCAACTTGCAATAGCACGTCCTTGCTAAGCTTATCATACACATCCACATTCAGCGTAAACTTACCATTTAAGAAGCTCAAATCAATACCTCCATTGTACTGATTAGAACGTTCCCACCTCAAATTAGGCTCGCCCAATCTATTTTGTGAGATGATTAAATTTTGTTCTGCATCACGTTTTGCAGAGTATTCTGTATAGGCATAATAAGCTGGTACAGCCTGATTCCCTGTCTCACCGTATCCTAAGCGCAATTTGAATATATCCAAGAAATGAACATCTTCCATAAATGATTCTTGTTTGATGTCCCACGCTAAGGCAGTTGAGAAGAAATTCTCCCACCAGTTTCTTTGTGCTAAACGAGAAGACCCATCTCGACGGAAGGATGCAGTAACCATATAGCGATTAAACAAAGCATAGTTAACACGTGCTAAGCCAGAAAGCATCGTCGTAACCGTTCTATCTGAAGATGCACTTACTTTTTGGAGAAAGGCAAGATTATTATGTCCTACTACTTCAGAGGTTAAACCAGTTCCACTTCCACTTAACAAAAAGGTATTAAGCTGCTGTTGTTCAAACACTAAAGTCGCATTGATACGATTATTCTCATTAAATTCTTTGTTATAAGTAAGAATATTGCTATTAATCCAATTGTTTGAAGTATTGACACTTGCGCCTGCATCACTGATACTGTTTGCCCAAGCAGCATAACTTTCAATACCATTGGTGTTCATACTGATGGTGTTACCAAATGAAAAACCATGCAACATTCTGAATGTTAAACCTTTTGCAAGCGCAATATCTACATAGCCTTGCAGGAAGGAATTGTGAGAATAACCATCTCTTCTAACTTGTTCGATATGTCCCATGGGGTTATATTGAGGACCTAAAAGCGTTTTATTATTATATGCTCCTTCATCATTACGAGGTTCGATGGTGTTGTGGAATGTCATAGCTTCGATAAGAACACCTCTATATTGAGAGAAACGAGGACCTTGACTTTTGTAATAATTCCCCCAAAAATTAACACCTGTCTTCAACCATTTAAAAATCTCTGTATCTACTTTCAATCGGTAGTTGACACGATCGCTCCAAGAGCTTTTTACTATCCCTTGGTCGCTATTATAACTCCCAGAAAATAAAAACTTCGTTTTATCATTGCCACCTGAAACAGATAGTTCATGTGTATGTTGCAATGCTACTGAATTAAATATATTATCCATATAATTAAATCCAGCTAATCCATTATCAAATGCTGCAATTTCATCATCAGTATAAAATTGGAAACTTGGATCAGCTCCAACAGCAGCCATTTCAGTTTTAAAATCATTGGCTAAGCGAGCAAATTGCCCTGGACTGAGCATTTCAGGTAAAGTATAGGGGGTTTTAAGATTGGCATAGGTTGAGTAACTTACCATCGTTTTCCCTTGATCTGGATTTTTGGTAGTCACCAAAATAACACCATTGGCAGCACGAGAGCCATAAATGGCAGTGGCCGATGCATCCTTCAATACTTCTATTGATTGCACATCCGAAGGGTTTAAAGAACTCAGACTTCCACCAATAAAGCCATCTATCACAACTAAAGGACCGACATCAGCAGAAAATGAATTAATACCCCTAATACGAATGGTAGCACTAGAGTTAGGTGCTCCAGAAGAAGAAATAATGCTTACACCAGCTAATCGACCTTGGATAGCATCTGTGATATTAGTTGTAGGTGTGGACTTTACAGCATCTGTAAGCTTTACGGATGCTACCGAACCTGTTAAATCACTTTTACGTTGAACACCATACCCCACAACAACAACCTCATCTAATAACTCACTATTTTCTCTTAATACAATGTGAAGATGTTTCTGGTTATTTACGGCTATGGTTTGAGTTTCATAACCAAGAAATGAAATTTTCAACTGATCTTTAGGGGAACACTGCAAAGTAAATCTGCCATCAAAATCAGTAATAGTTCCTTGCTGGGTTCCTACAACTTGCACGTTGACACCTATCATCTCATCATTATTATTATCTAAGACAAGTCCAGAAACAACATGCGTCTGTGCTGTAAGGGTGCTTATACAAAACATCATGATGTAAAAAGCACTCCAAAAAAATTTGTTTTTCAAGCTATTTGATTTCATTATAATTAATTTTTAAGTATATCCTTAGATTTCTATATAATACATTATTCAAACTATAATCGTCCATAAAGACTGAAGCATGGACGATTATAGCATATTGATTATTTAGTTAAGGAATCATAACTTTGAAGACATTGCTTTTACCCGATTCTGAAATCACTTGGATAATACATAGACCTGTAAGGTTTGTTTCAAATGTATTCTGTCCAATTTCTGCTCTGAGACTATGATGTTGTCTTCCGCTCGCATCATAAAGACTAACGACTGATTTTTCTTCTGTATTTAGATTCAAGGTCTTGCCCACTACATAAACAGCGCTAAATGGATCTGCTTTATAGATTTTCACACCCGACTCATTGGCTCCCTCATAAGCTCCCGCATTCATTTCATCGCCTGTTGCTCTATCGTTTCCAGCTAAATCTTTAGAAAAATAAGTATCAAACCAAGCCTGAGAATAACCTAAACCTTCTTCACCCAACAGTAATATATCGGCAATACCTTTAGCTGGAGAATCTATCGATAAGGAATAGTCAGCCGAATTTACAGCCTGACTATCGCCAGTTCCTATAAAAGAAGTAGGAGCAGCAAAACCTGCATTGGTAAACATGACATTATCACTCACATAATTATCCATGCTTTCTCCTAAGGTTACCTCTACACTATTGGCATTAAACATATAGGTAGCATAGGTATCTTCCGTCATCTTGAGAGGAGCATCTTCACTTGTTGAGGTCTCTTCATTCACTACATGGTTGTTAGAGAAGATATTATTCAAAACAACTGGTGCATTAGGCGCATACATGCTACCATAGTTATTTGCCACTGTATTATTGAAGAAAATAGGTTCAACTAAATAAAACAAACCAGCATTACTAGTATTATTTACAAATAGATTATTGAAGATATTTCCTAATTCAGGCTGTACATAAAGAACGAAAATTGCAGATTGCCCTGCTACTACCTCATCCTTTTCAAGTTTATTGTTTCTGAATATATTATTATAGATATTAAATTTACCTCCACCATTAATCATCATAGTAGATGCACCATCTTTTCTATAGGTATTATCTTCGAAAACACATCCTGAAATATCAGCAAAACGTTTCTTATTGCCATGGTTTAAGGTGATGGCTGCTGCCGAATACTTACCAGTCTCATAAGGAACAGGAAGTGCTATATCATTGGAAGCAAACAAGCATCCGTGCACTTTTACTGTTGGAGATTCATCTTCAGGATTTCCTGTGTTGTAAATTGAAAGAGGTACTGTATTATTTGCTTTAGTAAATGTGCAATTAAGTACACTGATGGTTTCGCGCACCTCATCTTTTTCCGCATTAGCTCCACCTACACCGCGAACATAAAGTCCGTGCTTACAGCCTTCAAATAAAGAATTCTTAATTGTACCTCCATCTTCAAAATAGACAACAGAACTATTGTCACTACAATTAATGAAAGCACAATTATTCAAAACTTGTTTTTCTTTCATATAAAAATGACGACTACTATTTGAGTTGTAATCGCGAACAGTAAGTCCATCAACAATAGAAGTTGTTGTAAATAAACCAACTTTGTCAGCTCTATCAAAAAGGCGCAAAGGAGTTGTACCATCTTTTTTCACACCACCCAGAATAACGGTTTGGTGCGTAAATGCCCAAGGTTCTGTCACAGGATTTAAACGTGCTCTATCCTCAGGAGAAGTTTCTGTACCAGCAAAACTACCATAGATACTCACTCCATCTTTCAGCCACGCACCAGCTTCTCCTCCAGATGTTGTCCCAGGAATGTAGTTAGATGTCAACGTATATTCTCCTGCTTTTAACCAAATCTCATCACCACTTACAGCCTTGTCAATAGCTATTTGGATGTTTTGAACTGCATTACCCCAGCTATCGGCAGAATTAGCATCATTTCCATTGGGTGCTACATAATAAACTTTAGCATTAAGGTTTATGATAACGCATAATGCACATAATACGGTTACTAATAATTTTTTCATGATGATATTGTTTCAATTGTTTAACTAAAGTTTTTTTACTCGAAATTGATAATATATTATTTTAATTCTTTGATTTTGATACTACGAAACCAGACTTCATCGCCATGGTCTTGTAAAAGGATATGCCCTTCTTGTGCATTGCCGAAGTTAGGCCAAACACCATATTTACTATAAGCTACTAAAGCATTCCACATTTGAGTATTACGGTCATATTCCACTACCTTTACACCATTCAACCAATGCTCTACGTGATTATCTTTCACTTTAATCCATGCCTGATTGAAGCCGTTGCGATAGGGTTTATTTGGAATAGTTGGGATTAAGTCATATAAGGCACCGAGCTGACGATTACCTCCTACACCTAATTCTGCATCAGGATGGGTTTTATCATCCAATATCTGATATTCACAGCCTATGGACGAACCTTCACCTTTATTTAATTCTGTATCAACAAAATACTTAATACCGCTATTAGCACCAGGTGTAATTCTAAAATCCACTTTCAATTCAAAGTTTTTGTATTTTTTGATTGTAACGATATCTCCTCCATTTGTAGACTCTCCTCCATCACCTTTTAAGACTTTCAAAACACCATTATCGATTTGCCAGCCAGCTTTCGGGAAGTGAGTAAGCTTCGCACCACGCCATCCTTCTGTTGTTTTTCCATCCCACAGCAACTTCCAACCTTCTTGTGCTTCTTGTTCTGAAATGCTATTGTGGATATTATTTTTCTGAGGAGCAATATTGTGTTTACGTCTCTCTTGTTCCAAACCTTTAGTCAAAATCCGAAGATTCCTCCATGCAATAGTTTTACCTTCCTCTTTCACATTATCCCCAATATTATGTACTTGCAAGGCTATAAAACCAGATGAAGTAGTATTATCGACTAAATTAGCACAAGGGATATCATTTACCCATGTACGAATATCATTACCGATAGCCTCAATTCTTGCTGTATTCCATTCTCCCAATTTAAATGCTTTTTTAGCTTCAGGATACTGCACTAAATCATATAACCATCCATTTCTTGCTTCATCATAAATACCACCAGTCCAAGCACGCTCAGATGCATCCATTTCAAATTGATAACCATGCACTCGGTAATTGTGATAGTCAGCTTTCGACAATGACCTAAATTGAACCCCTGAATTCATATTCACATCTGACATTTTAAATTCAAATTCAAGAATAAAATCTGAATACTTTTTTTTGCTTACTAAAAACGTATTGGGTGTATTGGCTTTAGTATATCCCACAATGGCGCCATCAACGACTTTAAAATCAGCAGCTCCATTTAACTTGGTCCATTCTTTTAGGTTTTTCCCATTGAAAAGAGGCTCCCATTGAACTTGTGCAGGTAAGGCAAAAGCCAAACTTAGTAATACGGATAACAATATTGTTTTCTTCATTTTCATCAAAATTTATAATTTATAAAACTCTTCCCAGCCTCTACGTGGCGGTGTTTGCAGCATTGCATTTGCGTCTTTATGATTCGTTATTTTCTTTGATTTTGGGTCGAATTTTAGATGCGCATTATAGCGTTGAGCTATCACACCTAAACAGAACACTTGGCTCAAAGGACCAGCAATATGGAAAGGTGAACGTGTTTTTTCCTGTCCTTTACATGCCAGCATAAAATTCAAGAAATGATTCGATGAACTTTCGGGTACAACAGGAAGTTTATCTTCCATTTCTTTAGCTTTTTCCTCTGGGATGATACTCAATGTTCGTCCATGACTACCTCCCTTAAATGTTAAATCTTTACTGTAGATGATTTTCCCAGGATTCAATTTCGAAGGTTGAATTTGTCCAGCAGTAGGAGCTGGAATATCAGGATCCAGTTCTACATTACCATATGTATCGGGGATGGGTGGCAGATTATCTAAACCATCATACCATGTTATATCACAAGCAGGCATTCCTTTTCTTGCAGCAAATTTGAATTCAATTGTGGAGGAATAAGGGAAGAAATAGGGGTTATGACCATTAGCATAGAGCATATTAATTTCATAAGGAAGGCCTAATTCCAAAAACTCATGTGCAGTATCTAAAATATGTGCACCCCAATCACCCAATGCACCCATTCCGTAGTCGTACCAGCAGCGCCACTGACCATTAATATAATCATGATTGTAGTCGCGCCATACTTTGGTACCTATCCAAGAATCCCAATCGAGCGTATTTGGTACAGGTTCTCCAGCTGGCATACCCTTCATATTCGAATCGAAAGAATGCCATCTACGTGAGTTATTCATGTGTGCAGTAATAGCAGTAACATCCTTAATGATACCTGCTTCTACCCATGCTTTAAATTGAAAATAATTTGCCTCTGAATGCCCTTGATTTGCCATTTGAGTAACAACACCATATCGTTCAGCAGCTTCCATCATTAGTTCTATCTCCTGAAAAGTATGAGCCATAGGTTTTTCCACAAACACATGTTTTCCCAGCGACATTGCCAACATGGAGGCAGGGAAGTGACTATGGTCGGGAGTACCTATACAAACAGCATCAATTTCGTTTGCCATTTCATCAAACATTTGTCGGAAGTCAATAAATCTCTTTGCCTCAGGAAAACGATTCAGCGACCTATGTGTATGCGGTGCGCCCATATCAGTATCACATAAAGCTACAATATTACAATGTCCCGTTTTGAATAATTCTCCGATAATATCACCCCCACGATTACCAATGCCAATACAAGCTAAATTGATTTTTTCAGTGGGTGCTATTTTGCGAACTTTAGGGTTAGACCTAAATTTAGCAGATAAGGGCTGCAAACTGGTTAGTAGTAATCCACTTCCTAACAATGAACTGTTTTTTAAAAACTCTCTTCTTTTCATGATATATGTAAAATAAAAAACTAAATAAAATCAACTACTTTCATGTAGATGACTCAATAGATTACTGAAAATAAAGATTATATAAGCTCCAACTATTAAAGCATTATTCAATATGGATAATAGCTGGAGATTATATAACCACTTAATTAGTAATTATTGAACTAATATTTTATGATTAGCCATTCCTGTTTGCACAATGTACACTCCTTTAGGCAAAGCAATCGTAATCATATCTTTGGCAGATTGAGTAGATAATACTTGTCCGCTCACACTAAGGATTGATACTTTAGTATCTGATTGTAGGTTTTTCAGATAAAGAGTGCCATTAGCATAATAGCAAGATGAAGCCAAAGTTTCAGGATTTTTCACTGAGGAGAATAAAGATTTGTCATTTTCATACGCACCTATATCTACATTGTCTTTAAAGCGATCATTACCTAAAAGATCAAACTCAGCATTTCCTGGAACAAAAACATCAGAACCTGCGTCAACTAAAGCAGAACCTTGAGTTGTTTGCCAATTTGCATCACGTAAAGCAGCCTGGTCAGTATCTGTTACCCCTATGCTTGCATAAGGAGAAGCAAAACCTGCATAATTCTTATCAATATCATCACCCGTATTATCAGCTTCTAAAAGAATGAAGTTTGCTTCAGTTGACGTTTCTGATAGACCTGTGGTTGCTTCATCCGAAGCATTATTTGCAATTTCAGCATCACTTGTAGCATCAAATACATGAATACCTACTGCATTATCAGCAGCATTTTTATTGTTCCACAACACGGTATTGTACAACTTAGTTTTGCTACCTGAAGTAATAACACCATCTGAACTTTGAACACGTGCAGCGTAAGTCGTACGGTTATTTACTATCGTACCATTTACAAATTCGCCGCTTGCTAAATGCAAAGCTAAACCATCGTTATTAGCAATAAGCGTATTGGAAACAATAGCCGCTTCATTACGAATAGCAACAATGCTTGGAGTTGCAGAAAGACCTTTATTGTTAATTACAATATTGTTTGTGATAATGGTTTGAATCTCTGGAGCATGTCCGTTACTAGGTTTTGCATTGATAGCAACACCCCACTGACCTTCATTTTCTTCAAAGGTACAACCAATAATAGTAGCAGGTTGATTTAACTGATTAATAAATATACCAGCACCTACCGCAGTAGCTGTATTTTTATAGAAATAGCTATCTTTTACGTGACCACCAGGATAATAGGCCACTGCACCACCATTCGTGTTTTTGATAGTATTCTCAGCAAACACACAGTTCTCTATGCGCGTGTTTTGGCGGATATTACATACAGAAGCGTTGGTTGGGGTGGTAAAGTTTCTAAAGAACAGACCATCTATAAGTACATTCTGTCCGCTAGGAACAGACATAAAACCAACTTGCTTACCTTCTTCTTGTTCCACGTACGTGATATTCACATACTCCCAAGGTTTACCATCAGCAACCTTAGCACGCTCACTTACAGCATTTTCATTTCCTACGAATCCGCCATACACTTTCAAATGCTTATTGAAAGCTGTTGTTTCGCTAATTTTCATTACACCTGCTGAAATCCAAATTTCGTCATTTGCTGCAGCAGCACTAAAAGCGTCTGAAAAGTTTGTTTTAACGTGTGTACTAGACTTATCTGCCCATGCAGTCTCGTCTAATTTCACATACCATGTTGCAGCAAACGTATTCGCTACAATCAAAATAGAGAATAAAAATAGTACAGTTTTTTTCATGATTTTTTTGTTTTTAAATTAATAATTATCAATATTGAAGGATTAAATCCAGCATAAATTGCGAATTTATTTTACTACTATTTTCTGGATTTGGTTGTCAATTTTTACAATGTAAAAGCCACTCTCTAGTTGAATAGATAAATCACTGTTTGTAGCTCTTATTTGATTTACCAATGAACCTGTCAGATTGTAAAGTTGTACATTAGTATCAACCTGTAAGTTCATCAAATTTAACTTTCCTTCTTGCACAGAATAGATGAAGTTTTTGGAAGCGTTCAAATCTACATTTGATTTAGGATCAATTGATAAATGAATATTATCTATTAAAACCGATGAATATTTAGTTTTAGCATTCTCATCATAATCAGTAGCTAAGCCAATTCCAAAAATAACATTTATGCCTTCAGCACCGTTACCACCACCTGTTACCCATGCTGGGAGATTAAATGTTGCCGTATAATTACTCCATGTTGTACCAGATGTTAATTGTACTGTTTGAGTTGTTTGTAGATTCTTAGTCAAATCACGTATTACAACTACAACTTGTGAAGCGATATTAGTAAGAGTTGGACTAGTTTCATCATCTACTTTAGCATCAAAACTAACATAATACTGTTGAGATAAATCAACTCCACCTGCAATTCTTTGTTGTAAAACATTTTGATACCAGTTTGTTAAACCTGTAGTTGCAGAATTTTGATTATGACGTAAATTTAATACTGAATTTGGTTCTGATTTTCCTTTTGGATGGGTTAAATCTGTACGAACTACTCCTTTGATATAATTACTATTTGGAGATTTCTTAACCCACATACCATCTACTACATCTTGAGCTGTAGATACTACTGGAGCAGCTATTTGAGTTTTTGCATCCTGATGAGCAGCTACACGCATAAGTACATTAAATCCACCTTCTTCAACCGTGAAGGTTGATGGTGTTACCTCAAAATCATAATTTTGAAGCAAATTGGTTGCAAAACCATTTGTTGTTAGTAAAACAACTGTCAATAATAAAGTAATTTTTTTCATAACATACACTTTTAAAATTTTACGGTGATTTTTTTGTAAAGTACACACTTCACAAGTTTGTACGATGCAAAAATAGAGGTATAAGAAAATACATATAGGATAAAATAATGCGGAAAGGGTTTGAAATCGTACAAAACTACCTAAATCTCTATACCCTCTGTATACCACGGGTCATCAGCTGCTTTCAGCAATCCACACATCTGCTTTACTAACTTCTTATACAGCCTTTTATTCTTTTGTGGCTCTAAGGAATTTAATTGATAAGGGTCTTTTTTATCATCAAACAGTAGAATCTCTTTGACTTCTTTTTTTCTATTGATGGTGATAGCCAAGGTGTAACGATGGGTTTTGATACCACGAGCTACAGGGAAATAGCTTTGCACATTGCCCTCAGCATCTTTTTCTCCATCTACATTCCGTATATACAGAACACCTTTGGGAGCATTGCGCTTACTTACTTTCTTCTTTAAAAACTTGGATAAATCTTGTCCTTGTACTGATGTAGGGGTCTCATTTTTTAAACCTGCAAGCGACAATAAAGTAGGCATAATATCAGGAGTACTTAATAATATATCATTCACATGGGGTTTTAATTTCTTTGGATACCTGATTAAAAACGGCACATTCATCGACTCGGCATAAGGTGAATTTTTAGGGTCTTCAACATGACTTGCCATGGTTTCGCCATGGTCGGAGGTGAAAACTACTATGGTATTTT
>CAYVWK010000016.1:0-24693 GCA_964455235.1 uncultured Paludibacter sp. | reverse complement strand
CGAGAGGACCGTGTTGGACGAACCTCTGGTCCATGAGTTGTTCCGCCAGGAGCATAGCTCAGTAGCCACGTTCGGTTTGGATAAGTGCTGAAAGCATCTAAGCACGAAGCCGGCTTCAAGATAAGATTTCTTTTAAAGGGCCGTTGGAGATTACAACGTTGATAGGTTACAGGTGTACAACAGAGATGTAAAGCCGAGTAATACTAATAGCCCGTATCGTTTTTTCAGCGTTCATGCTTTTCTTCCTCCAAAGGGAAGAGGAAGAAGGACGCAGCTAGTTAGTATATTTATCTTGTAATAACAAGTAGTAATGGATATGCAATGTGAAAGCAATTGTTTTTTAGGAAGTGATTTTATAAAGGAGTTACTTTTCTTCTTTTGTGTCGATATATCAAACCACTATTTAGGTGGCTATAGCATCGGGGTTCCACCTCTTCCCATTCCGAACAGAGAAGTTAAGCCCGATCACGTCGATGGTACTGCTTTATTGTGGGAGAGTAGATAGCTG
Source organism: uncultured Paludibacter sp. (assembly GCA_964455235.1). GTDB lineage: Bacteria > Bacteroidota > Bacteroidia > Bacteroidales > Paludibacteraceae > Paludibacter. The sequence continues at coordinate 24,185 of CAYVWK010000016.1, read as the reverse complement.
CCGTTTTTAAAGAAAGTCCCGATTACATCTAGTTTGTAGTCGGGACTTTTGTTTTTTACTGCCTCTTCCCTTCGGCTTCGCTCAGCAACCAGTAACCAGTAACCAGTAACCAGTAACCAGTAACCAGTAACCAGTAACTTCTTTATAAACTTTCCAACTTTAAACTTTAAAACTCATGTCCCCTTCCCTCATTCTGATCATCATCTTATCCTACTTTGGATTGTTGTTGCTGATTTCTTTTCTCTCAGGAAGGAAAGCAACTGATAATGAGGCTTTTTTTCTTGCAAATAGAAAATCTCCTTGGTGGCTAGTTGCTATAGGTATGGTTGGAGCTTCTGTTTCAGGGGTTAGCTTTATCTCCGTGCCAGGCATGGTTGGTGGTATGCAGTTTACTTATATGCAGACTGTCCTCGGGTTTTTTGTTGGGTATCTGGTTGTTGCTCATTTACTTCTCCCACTCTATTATAAGTTGGGTTTGACTAGTATCTATACTTATTTAGAGAAACGCTTTGGTCGTGTTCCCTATAAGACAGGTGCTGCGTTTTTCTTCCTTTCTAAAACGATTGGTGCTTCTGTCAGACTGTATATTGTGACCCTCATTCTTCAAAAGTTGGTTGCCGATCATTGGAATATTCCTTTCTATATTACTGCTTCTTTTATTCTCCTCCTCATATGGCTTTATACTTTTAGAAGTGGTATTAAAACGCTTGTTTGGACAGATACTTTGCAAACAATTGTAATGATTACTGCGACTGTCATCATGATTATTCAATTAATGCATGTTCTGCAATTAGATATTAGTTCACTCTCAAAAGAACTATCTTCCAATTATTTAACTCGGATGTTTGTCTTTGATGATTGGTTTAGTCGTCAGCATTTTATAAAGCAATTCTTTAGCGGAATCTTTATTGTAATAGTTATGACTGGTCTCGATCAAGATATGATGCAGAAAAACTTATCTTGTGAGTCTCTAAAGGACGCTCAAAAGAATATGTATTGGTATGGTTTTGCTTTTATTCCCGTAAATCTCTTGTTTTTGATACTCGGATTTTTAATTTTACTTTTTGCATCTGTGCAAAACATCAATTTACCTTTTGCAGGTGATGAAATTTTACCTTTTATTACCATAAACTATTTTGATGGTTCTTTTATTCTGATATTTGTCTTAGGAATCATCGCTGCTGCCTTTTCCAGTGCAGATTCTGCGCTTACTGCCCTTACTACTTCTTTTACCGTTGATATCCTTGAAGTTGAAAAATGGAAGTATGCAAATCATAAAAAAAAGTACGCAAAACGTATAAGAATGTCTGTACATGCTGCTATTAGCTTGCTTATCTTATTTATTATCCTTTTATTTGCAAACCTAAATAGCACCAGTGTAATTGATGCAATTTATGTGATTGTCTCTTATACCTATGGTCCTCTATTGGGTTTATTTGCTTTCGGGATGTTTACACACTTGAAACCTAATGAAAAATGGGTGCCTTTTATCGCTATAATATCTCCTATATTGTGTTATTGTATTAATTTAATTACCATGCACTTATATGGGTATAGGTTTGGTTATGAGCTTCTTATGTTGAATGGAGCTTTTACTTTTGTTGGATTATTATTAAGTTCGAATTATGGAAATAAAAACAGCTGAATTTGTAATTAGCAATACGGATATACAAAAATGTCCTACTGATGGTTTGCCTGAATATGCCTTTATTGGACGTTCCAATGTGGGTAAATCTTCTTTGATTAATATGCTTACGAACCGTAAAGGACTGGCTATGACATCGTCAAAGCCTGGTAAAACTTTATTAATCAATCATTTTATTATCAATAATAATTGGTATTTAGTCGATTTGCCAGGCTATGGATATGCTACTGCGAGTAAAGCTCAAAGAGAGAAACTGAGAGTTATGATCGAAAGTTACATACTGGGAAGAGAAAAACTCACTTCTTTGTTTGTTCTAATTGATTGTCGGCATGAGCCTCAGAAAATTGATACAGAATTTATGGAGTGGTTAGGGGTTAATGGAGTACCCTTCTCTATTATCTTTACTAAGGCTGATAAACTTTCTAAGACTAAATTAGAGGATAATGTCTCAGCTTATAAGGATGCTCTTTTGGAAACATGGGAGGAGCTACCTCCGTTATTTGTAACTTCATCAGAAAAGTTTCAAGGCAAAGAGGAGATTCTAGCGTATATCCATCAAATTAATGAAATTCACCACACTTTATAAGAGTTTTTATAAATGAAATATTTATTTTCTATATTGATTTTATTGAATTTCTTTGCTTGTAATCCTAAGCTAAAGAAAGCTCATGATACTAATTTAGAAGCAAGTGATACGCTGACTTTATTATACGCAAAAGGTTTTGATATAGTTCTACATGCTGATTACAAGGAGGTTATTGTTCATAATCCATGGCAGGAAGGTTTTGTACTTGCACGTTATTTTTTAGTTAGTAATCCTTCTGTTGATGTTCCTGAACAAGGAGTTAAAGTTATTGTTCCTGTGCAAAGTCTGGCTGCTACATCTTCTACTCATTTTGAGTTTCTAAACTTATTGAATGTATTGGATTGTGTTGTAGGTGTTTGTTCGCCAGAATTGATATACAATAAATTTTTAAGAGAAAAATTAGCTTTAGGTAAGCTTGAGAATTTAGGTGATGCCTTCAATATCAATTTGGAAAAAACCTTGAAACTTAGTCCCGAAATTGTAATGATGAGCGGATTTAAACAGGACGATCCTTATGCTGATAGGGTTATGCAAGCTGGTTTACCTGTTGTGTATAATAATGAATGGATGGAACATTCTCTGTTAGCACGTGCAGAGTGGATTAAATTTGTTGCTGCCTTTTTTAATGAAAGTGATAGAGCTGATGCTGTTTTTTCTGCAATAAACCAACAATATTTAGATGCTAAATCTTTGGTTCAACAAGTGAAAAATAAGCCTGATATTTTGACAGGATCGAGTTTTAGAGGTACGTGGTATATGCCGGGGGGACAAAGTTTTATGTCTCAATTGTATGGTGATGCTGGTGCAAGCTATTTTTATGCTGATGATACATCAAAAGGTAGCCTCCCACTTAATATAGAAACTGTTTTGGTGAATTTTTCTGATGCTGATATATGGCTGAATTGTAATTATGATAGCTATGCTGATTTGATTCAAGCGGATGATAAACATAGGCTATTTAAATCTTTTAAACATAAGCAGGTGTATAACTTCAATAAAAGGAAGTTGGCATCTGGTGCAAATGATTATTGGGAGAGTGCTGTTGCTCGTCCTGATTTACTTTTGTTGGATGTGGTTGCGATTCTGCATCCTGAACTGTTGCCTAATTATGAGCTAACATTCGCTGAACCACTACATTAGATATGAAACTGATTGTATCTCCATATCAAGATCCTGCTTTAAACTTGGCGTTAGAAGAGTTGCTTTTTCGTGCTAAGGACGAGGAGTTTGTATTGTTTTATATCAACACTCCTTCTGTTATCATTGGAAAGAATCAGGTTTTGCAAAATGAAGTCAATCAGTCTTTTTGTGATAAAAATAATATTCAAATCCTTAGGCGCATTTCGGGTGGAGGAGCAGTTTATCATGACCTTGATAATTTAAGTTATAGCTTTATTTTTAATAAACAGGAAAAAGCTAATTATTTAAGTGCTGATTTTCTTAAGCCCGTTATTTATGCTCTGGAAAAATTAGACGTCCCTGTTATTGTTGGAAAACGAAAGGATTTATGGTTGATTGATAATCATAAAATATCAGGAACTGCTGCCCATATCACGGCAGATAGGGACTTGCATCATGGTACTATTTTATACGCAAGTAATCTTGACTATCTACAGCAAGCTTTATTGCCTCCTAAGATCAATCCAGAGCTCAAAGGTATTCCCTCTGTTGTTAGTCCTGTGAAAAATATCCAATCGTATTTGTTTGAAAAAGGCCTTTACCCACATACTTCTAAAGTGTTTTTTGATAAACTAATATCTCATATTGCTTCGTATTTTAAAGTCTCTCAATCTTTAGAAATAACCGCCGATTTTCATGCTGAAATAAAGCAGTTGGCCAATCTTAAATACAGAACTGAAGCCTGGAATAGAAGGAAGTGAACTGTGTTTTAGCTTTTTCAAGTTAATTTTTTTTTGTATATTTGATAGTTGTTCGTTTACAGACACCTAGTTCTACAATTTTGTTGTTTGATTTTGTGATTTTATATGCTTGATTATCAGTATGTAAAGACAATGTGCCTAAAACCAACCCTATCCAATTATAAGAAATAATTATTCAAAAAGTTTTATTATGCAGAAAGAGGCAAATAATATTTTATTTAAAGCGCGTGAACATCGCTCAATCGAGCTATGGAAGGACGTTACAGATGAAGAGTGGTATAATCCAAGGTGGCAAATGCGAAATACTATTCGATCTGTTGATAAGTTGAAAAAAATTATAAAACTAAATAAATTTCAAGAACAAGAAATTGAGCGTACTTTGCAAACATTGAAGGCGGAAGGAAAAGAACCTTTGCGTATTACACCTTACTATGCTTCATTGATGCAAGAAGATCCTTTTCATCCACATATGTTAACAGGAGAAAAAGGTCATAACCGCCTTGACCCAATTTTTTGGCAAAGTGTGCCTACACCTGCTAATTTATTGTTTCCAGATACAGGGGTAGAAGGTGCTATGAATGAAGGTTCTCGAAGTTATGGTGCTGTTTATCAGCGTTATCCAAACCGTGTTGCACTTTTTGTTGCAGAAAACATTAGCTGTGCTTCTTATTGTGTGCACTGTCAAAGGGCTAAATCACTGGATGGTTCAGTTGATGTAAATAGCGAGAAAATTGATAAAGGGCTATTTTACATCAATTATAATTCGAATATCAACGAAGTATTAATTACGGGTGGTGATGCTCTGATGATTAGTCGCCATCGACTCCAATATGTTTTAGAAGAACTGAGTAAAATACCTCATCTACGTATGATTCGTATTGCTACTCGTGTACCTGTTGTTTTGCCTATGGGTATTACGGATGATATTTTAGAATTGGTGAAAAAATCAGCAAATAAATATAGCAAAGGGTTGGATAAACAGGTGTATTTTATGACGCATGTGAATCATTATCAGGAGATTACTAAAGATTTCTACGAGGCTGTAAAACGCATTAAGAATCATGGTTTTACAATCCGAAATCAAACCGTCTTTCTTAACCATGTAAATGATAATTTTCAAACTTTAGCAGAAACTTTTAGAAGAATGGTGTGGGTTGGTGTCTTTCCATACTACATGCTGCAATGTCATAAGGAGAAGGGCATAGTTCATTTTATTGCACCCATTCAAATTGGTGAGATTTATATGAAACATCTACAAGGCTGGATGTCAGGTATTTCTATTCCGAGATATGCTGCGAATATTGAAGGAGGTGGGGGTAAAGTTTGGTTGATGCCATCGGGTCATGACACTTTGGGACTTAAGGTGGCAATTGATGATAAAATTTCGGAGAGTTATGCAACAGTTACAACTTGGGATGCTCGAACGATGTATAAATATGAGGCTTTAGGTCGTACAAGTCGTAAAGAGTTTGAAGAAGGGGTTGATATTATGAATAAGTTCATTGGTCGAAAGGGTGCATTTTTACCTAAGTTGATTATTGTAGATGAAGATGGTAATCATGTCGAAACGACTAACCGAACACGTTTGCCCTCATTGGAGAAAATGAAAAAGGCAGACTTGCTTGGATACGAGCTGCAGCACGAGGATATGCCGATAACAAATCCAGCCTTAATTGAAGGTTTCTTGGATGATTTATACCAAAAATCAAAATATCAAAAAGGAGATAAGTAAACCTATCTCCTTCCTCAATTTAAAATTTGATGGTTTATTTCATATACTTTTCTAAAAATACATCTTGTTCCCATAATAAATGCAGGATGTTTTCGCGCGCAACATAACCGTGCATTTCTTTGGGCAGAATAACTAAGCGTGCTGGTGCTCCCAATCCCTTTAAAGCCTGAAAGTAACGCTCAGTCTGAAGCGTAAAAGTACCAGGATTGTTATCTGCTTCACCGTGCACTAATAAAATGGGCGTTTTCATTTTATCTGCATGCATAAAGGGCGACATGGCGTCGTAAACCTCTTTTGCTTCCCAATAGTTTCGCTGTTCTCTCTGAAAACCGAAGGGCGTTAGGGTGCGGTTATACGCTCCACTTCTGGCAATCCCGCACACGAATAAGTTGGAGTGTGTCAGTAAATTAGCCGTCATAAATGCACCGTATGAATGTCCACCCACTGCTACTTTTTCTTTGTTGATATACCCTAGAGCATCCACCGCATCTATGGCTGCTTTGGCATTGTCAATTAACTGCTCCACAAAACTGTCGTTAGGTTCCTCCTTATCTTCTCCTACGATAGGAAAGGCAGCATCATCCAACACAGCATAACCACGTGTGACCCAATAAATAAAAGATCCGTAATATGGATATGTAAATTCGTTAGGATTGGCTGTTGACTGTCCTGCACTGTTTTTATCCTTATACTCAGCAGGATACGCCCAAATTAAGAGAGGAAGCTTTTCCGTTTTATTGTCTCTGTCATATCCTTCGGGAAGATATAAAGTCCCCGATAACTCCACTCCATCCGAACGTTTGTACTTAATCACCTCTTTGTGTACCTTGCTTATGCTTTCAAATGGGTTTTGGAAATCAGTTATTTGGATAGGTGCAATTCTTCTTCTCAAATTACGCAAGAAATAATAGGCCCATCAGGAATGTTATGTTCCGTATCAATTAATTGAGCTGCATTATGAGGTAATACCCTTATTAATAGCGATTTACTATCGCTGTACCAACTGATAGGATTACCCATGCTACAATTCAACTGTAGATTGCTAAGTCGTTTTGCTTCAGCGCGTTCAATATCTACAATCCATAATTCAACACCCTTAGCAACAGTATGGGTAAAGGCAATCCATTTTTCGTCTGGTGACCAAGTGAGATAAGCTATTTTAGGATTTTTAGGTAAACCTCTAATCTGAATGGGTTCATCTAAAGTGTTGACTTTCTTGAGCTTGCATACAATTGAAACTTAGCAGTAAAATACTGGTTATTATGAAATTACGTAGATTCATGAAGTTATAAATTTAAAAACTTGAAAAATAAAATGATACTTAATTATTTGAAATCCGAAAGTTTTACTCGACTTTCTCCTTCTTAATCAAAAGACTCATTCCTACAAAGGTAATCAGGCCGTTTAAAATCAAGCGTTCATGGCTAAATGCATAACCATTAAACCATGCTTGTGAATTCAAATCGATGATAAGCGTAAGTATAGGGGAGATAATCGCAACCCAAGGTACATATTTATCTCTCACCTTATGTTTGATGAAAATGCCAAACATGAAAATACCTAATAAGGGTCCGTAGGTGTAACTTGCTAATTTATAGACTGTTTGAATAACGGAATCATCATTGAGTATGTTAATTGCAAAAATAACGACAGCCATGATAATGGCCATCATGGCGTGCACCTTAACACGTTGACTCGCTACTTGCTTTTCAGATTTTTCTTTTACCCCTAAGATATCAATCATAAAAGATGTTGTAAGTGCAGTAAGAGCAGAACCTGCTGCCGCATAAGCTGCTGATATTAATCCTATTACAAACAAAACCCCTACTACCATTGGAAAATATCCACCTGTTGCCAGGAATGGGAAAACCTCATCTGGATTTTCTGGTAAAACGATGGCGTTGTGTTGCGCAAAGGTGTAAAGTAAGACGCCTAAAACAAGAAATAGTAAGTTTACTGCAATCTGTAGAATACCTCCAGTTATCATGTTTTTTTGAGAATCATTGGAGTTTTTGCAGCTTAATGACTTCTGCATCAAATCTTGATCTAAGCCTGTAATGGCAATAACTGTAAATACCCCAGCTAAAAATTGTTTTAGAAAATGTCTTTTGTCATTGATATCTTCAAAAAAGAAAGTTTTAGACATTTCAGAATCAGCGATAATTCCTAATATGCTGCTATCTAAGCTTTTAGCGATATAGTAAATACTTAATCCTACAGATACTATCAAGCTGAATGTTTTTAGCGAATCTGTCCAAATCAAAGATTTCACTCCCCCCTTGAAAGTATATAACCAGACTATCCCTACCGTAAATAGTAAATTTAGCGCAAAAGGTAAATTTAAAGGGTCAAATACTAAAAATTGAAGTACGACACATACGATAAAAAGGCGTATAGAGGCTCCCATCATCTTGGAAACAAAGAATATCCAAGCACCGATCTTATAAGTAGCCATGCCAAAACGTTTCTCTAGATATTCATAAATTGATACTAAATTCATCTTGTAAAAAAGAGGAATAAGTACAAAAGCAATGAGAATTTGTCCAACAGCAAAGCCTAAAACCATTTGTAGATAAGAGAATCCACTACTTGCTACCATGCCTGGCACAGATACGAAGGTTACACCTGAAATCGCAGCTCCTATGGTGGCGAATGCTACTACATACCAAGGTGATTTTCTGTTGCCTGAAAAGAAACCCGCATTATCTGCCTTACGTCCAGACAGATAAGACACGGCGAATAGTACTGCAAAATACAGTATGACGGTTATTAAAATAATAATGGGACTCATATAGATGTTTTAATTTGATATGTGAATATTGTCATGTTTAAAAATTAGGAGCAAAAGATAAAAATGTACGTTTTGCGCACTTTTTACGTTTTGCTTATTGACAGTTTGTTATATCATCATATAATAAATACGGTTTTCTTTGTTGAATAAAAGACTTAACATCCTCTTGCCAAACGGCTTTTATTTCATTAGCTGATTTCCCTTCTAATATCATTTTTCGCACATAATCGACACCAATGAGTTTTTCAAAAAATGGACGGAAAAAATAATTATCCATATTCAGATTTTGATAAGCATCTATTAAATAAGAGAGATCAATACCTTTATTAACCACCTCATTTATAGAGAGATTACTGAGGTTTACTCCATAGCACAACCTATCTTGTTGAGGTGGCTTAGGTGCTGATTGCATGCTTTTAGGAGTAAATGTAAAATCATAACCCAACATATTTGGATGTCCATAAATCTGGAATGGTAGCGAAGTCCCACGTCCTAAACTAACTGGAGTAGCTTCAAAAAAACAGATAGAAGGATATAGATATATAGAGAGCATATTGGGCAGATTTGGAGAAGGAGGTAGAGGAAGTTCATATAAAGTTTGATGCGTGTAATTCAAACAAGTTATTATTTCTAGGTCGCATACTTGCTCGTTTGGTAGCCATTTTTCCCCATTTACCATATAAGCCAATTCGCCTAAAGTCATACCGTGTACCACAGGAATAGGCAGCCAACCTACGCCTGACTTATACTTCATGTCCAAGATAGGACCATCTACATAGTGACCGAGTGGATTAGGGCGGTCTAATATAATCATCTGTTTATTATCTTGTGCACAAGCCTCCATGAGGCGTACCATGGTAATGTAATATGTGTAGTATCTCAGTCCAACATCTTGAATGTCAACCACTAAGATGTCAAATGTTTCCATAGCTTCAGCAGTTGGTTTACCATCTTTTCCATCATAAAGTGATAGAATAGGAATACCTGTTAGTATATCAACGGAACTTTTGACATGATCACCTGCACCTGCATCTCCTCTAAAACCATGTTCTGGAGAAAAAATAGCAGTCACATTTACTTTGTTTTTTAATAACAAATCAAGCGTATGTTGATTATTGACTATCCCTGTATGATTGGAAAATAAAGCTACCTTGTTGTTTTTTAGTAAAGGCAGATAAATATCTGTACGAGCTGCGCCTAGAATTACCTCATCAGCTGAGATTGAAAGTGCGCAAAAAGTAAATATAAGCAGCAAAAGATACAATTTGACGTTTTGCATGGTGTGTATATTAAATAGTTATTATTCTATAAGTAGATAAAAATCAGTGTGTTATATGATTGTATGAATGCAAAGATACAGTATTTGTAGTAAACGAATATCCGTATAACTAGTAAAACGCTACATAAGTTGTATATATCATCCAAAAGTAGTACTTTTGCGACCATAAAACTTCTTTTCAAAGCATAAAATAAGTTATTTATTTTCTTTAACATTTCAAAAGTTTAAGCAATGATCAGTATTACAGAATCCCCCTCACGATTTCCTAATTTAGACAAGATGTCTATTCATGAACTTTTAACAGGTATGAATGAAGAAGACGCACGCGTATTTCTTGCTATTCAAAAGATTATACCTCAAATTGAAAAGCTCATTGAAGAAATTTTAGAGCGTATGCAATTAGGTGGACGCGTTTTCTATATTGGAGCTGGAACCAGTGGTCGTTTAGGCGTATTAGATGCATCCGAAATTCCTCCTACTTTTGGTGTTTCAGCTGGTATCATTATAGGATTAATTGCGGGTGGTGATACTGCTTTGCGTACTGCTGTTGAATCGGCTGAAGATGATCCAATACAAGCGTGGAAAGATATGGAAGCCTTTGATATCAATGAGTTAGATACAGTTATTGGTATAGCTGCTTCTGGTACAACTCCTTACGTAATCGGCGGTCTGAATGATGCTCGCAAAAGAGGTTTACTTACGGGCGCAATTACTTGTAATCCAGGTTCTCCTGTGGCTCAAGCAGCTGAACATCCTTTGGAAGCCATTGTAGGTCCTGAGTTTGTGACTGGTAGCACACGTATGAAATCTGGTACCGCTCAAAAGTTAATTTTGAATATGATTTCTACCATTTTGATGATTAAAATGGGTCGTGTGAAAGGTAGTAAAATGGTGAATATGCAGTTGACTAATAAGAAGTTAGTTGAAAGAGGAACACGTATGATCGTTGATGAGTTAGGTATAGATTCCGACGAAGCTCGTAGATTGCTGCTGGAATTAGGATCTGTTAAAAAAGTTTTAGACGCACATAAAAAATAAGAGAATGTCTCATAAAGGCAAAAAAGCCCCTGAAATTCAAGTTGGTATTTTAAATGCTGAAACCATTCGTTTTAAATTGAATGGAAACTATCTCTTTGATGATTGTGTTTTTACTGATGTGGAAGCAGAGGCGCAGGCTTTAGGCAGTAATCGTTTTAGTCTACAAATAGGTGATTTTGAGCAAACTTTTAATACTGATATTATTTTCTCATCTACTCAAAAAAATGCAGATAATTTTGATTTATACGATGTAATTATCGGTGTTCAGTTTCATTGGGAGCGTGCTGTCAATCAGCGTTTTAAGGGTAATCTACGCCTCTATGCTGAAAACGGGAAACTCACCGCTGTTAATATCCTAGATTTAGAAGAGTATTTATTAAGTGTGATTTCTTCGGAAATGAGTTCGACTTCATCTCTGGAACTCCTTAAAGCTCATGCTGTTATATCCAGAAGTTGGTTGATCGCTCAACTTGAAAAAAGCAAAGAAGTGAAGGATGCAGACTATACCACTATTCAGAAAAATGAAGAGGGTTATCTGCGTTGGTATGACAGAGAAGATCATGACCGCTTTGATGTTTGCGCTGATGACCATTGTCAACGTTACCAAGGTATTACGATGGTTTCGTCAGAACAGGTGGCTGAAGCGCTGCATAATACACGAGGTGAAGTGCTTTTATATGATGAAAAAGTTTGTGATGCACGCTTTTATAAATGCTGTGGTGGTGTGACCGAATTGTTTGAAAACACTTGGGAACCCGTTAATCATCCCTATCTTGCTAAGGTGATTGATAATGAGCGAGTTCCTGAAGGATATGCAATGGATTTATCAGTAGAAGAAAATGCTCGTCAATGGATAATGAATAGTCCTGAAGCTTTTTGCAATACCCATGATGCTGAGATTCTGTCGCAAGTGCTAAATAATTACGATCAAGAAACCACTGATTTCTATCGTTGGAAAATAGAACTGACACAAGAAGAAATTAAGCAGCTTTTAAAAGATAAAATAGGTGTTGAAATAGGTGATGTCTTGGATTTGATACCTGTCGAGCGAGGAGTTTCTGGACGACTTATCCGTCTGAAAATCAAAGGGACAGCAGGAGAAATTACCATAGGTAAAGAACTTGAAATCCGTAAAGCATTATCTAAATCGCACTTGTATAGCTCTGCTTTTGTGGTAGATAAACAACTTGATGATAACACCGCTAACCCACCTAAAGGCTTTGTGCTAATAGGTTTAGGTTGGGGGCATGGAGTAGGCCTGTGTCAAATTGGTGCTGCTGTAATGGGCGCAAAAGGCTATGCTTATCAAGCAATTTTAGAGCATTATTTCCCTCATGCCGACTTAAAAGTAATCTATTGATTATCAGGTGTAAATTCTTTCCAATCTCCTGATTGTTAGCTCAATCCCTCTATTTGACCATTTTCAATTGTGATATTATTAGCTTGTGGATGAGCGGGTAAACCTGGCATACGCATCATTTCACCAGCTATGGCTACGATAAACTCAGATCCTTGATTGATAACCAAATCATTGATTTCAATATTGAAGTTTTTAGGAACGCCATAGCGAGTGGGGTCAGCCGAAAATGAATATTGAGTTTTAGCCATACAGACAGGCATCTTTTCTAAAGCAGTGCCTTGTATTAACTTCAATTTATTTTGAGCCTTTTTATTCAAGATGATGGTATCTGCACCATATATTTTAGTCGCTAATTTAGTAAGTTTAGTAGGTATGTCATCTTCATCATCATAAGAAAATACTAACTCTTTAGAAGGATTCTTTTCTATGGTATCTACCACAATTTGAGCTAGTTCCATCGCCCCTTCACCACCTTTCATATAAGCCTCATTTACACCAAATGGTACCTCTTTTTGTTTGCAGAATTGTGCAATAGCCTCAATTTCCTCATCTGTATCAAAAGCATATTTATTGAAAGCGACAACCACTGATTGTCCAAAACCAGCTAGGTTGTCCAAATGCTTTTCAAGATTCATCAAACCTTCTTGCAACCCACCCATATTCGGCTCCTTGATTTTGTCTAAGGCAATGCCACCATGCATTTTCAGGCCTTGTAAAGTCGCAACTATAACGGTTAATTTAGGGCGAATACCCGTCTTTCTACATTTGATATTGAAGAATTTTTCAGCACCCAAATCGGCTCCAAATCCTGCCTCTGTCAACACATAGTCTCCATACGTCATAGCCATTTTGGTTGCCAGAATTGAATTGCAACCATGAGCGATATTGGCAAACGGACCGCCATGTAAAAATGCAGGGGTGTTTTCAGTTGTTTGCACAAGATTGGGATTTAATGCATCTTTCAATAAGACTACAATGGCTCCAGTCACACCTAAATCCTTGACTGTGAAAGGAGTATTATCATGCTTATAACCCAACAGAATATTGTCGATACGGCGTGATAAATCATCTAAATCTGTTGCCAAGCAAAGGATAGCCATTAATTCAGAAGCTGCGGTGATGTCGAAACCCGTCTCTTGCGGTACACCATTGCCCGCACCGAGCCCCGTAACGATATTGCGCAGTGAGCGGTCGTTTACATCCAAAACCCTTTTCCAAAGCACTTGTTTAAGCGCATCATCACCTTTCGCACGGAAAATATAATTATCTAATAAGGCTGAAATCGTATTGTGAGCAGTGGTAATCGCATGAAAATCACCTGTGAAATGCAAGTTGATATTGTCCATGGGCAACACTTGCGTATGACCACCACCAGTAGCACCACCTTTCATCCCAAATACAGGTCCGAGCGATGGTTCGCGCAAAGCGATGATGGCATTTTTTCCTATCTTGTTGAGCCCCAGTGCTAAACCTACAGATACGGTTGTTTTACCTATACCAGCTTTAGTAGCAGTGATAGCGGTCACTAAAATTAAATTGCTATTTTTTACTTTCTCTTCATCAATCAAACGAATGGGTACTTTGCCCATATATTTCCCATAGTTTATGACTTCATCTTCCGGAATGCCAATGCTTTTGGCTATATCTTGAATAGGTTTTAAAGGCGTTTCTCTTGCAATTTGAATGTCTGATTTCATGTTATTTTTTATTTTAGATATGCAAGGCCAAAGTTAGTAAAAATTCATTCCAATTTTCTTAAAATTATCTATAAATGTATTTTATGGTTTATTTGATATAATTAAAGGAAATAAGCGTGAATGTCGTGTTTAGCATCAAATATTTTGTATAACTTTGCAATGATTTATTTTATTTCTTTTTTGTGCAATAATTTTAAAGAAAAAACGCTTCAGATAACAGAATACCATACCAATCAAACAGAACACACATATTTTTTTAGAATTTAATTTATTCATTATTAATTATTTAATCAACACACATGAAATCAAAAAAAACTACAATCGTAGTAAGCGTATTTTTCGCCTTACTATTAGGATTTTTCAGTTTGACATCGGTGCAAGCTCAGCCCACATCAGGACCAGGCATCGACCCCAATGCATTATTAATATTGGATATGGAGGAAGGTGATATATCAGGTTGGACGACCAACACCATCAATCGTGGCGAGAAAGTGAGCGTAGAGCTGATGGACGCAGAAAACGGTGATCCTGTACGCTTTGGTCGTTATGCAGTAAAATTAAACTGGGATTTAACAGCTGCTCAAACAAACCAAACTTTAGCATGCTTATATTCACCTCCGGGTAATGCTTTTGTGATTCCTGCAGCTCCTAATCCAAGAAAAATGGGTATGTGGATTTATGCTTCTCCCGAATGTTATAACAACATCTGGTTTAGAGTGCAGCTTTTCAATCCTCCAGGTGCAGCTGGGTCAGGCACCTCATCTGTTGCTGCTTGGGGTAACGAGCCCTCATATGCAAACATTAACTGGACAGGATGGAAATACCACGAATTCACCTTCCCTGATAAAGCAGCTAACAAAGAGTTAGGTCCTCCTGCTTCTACAACTCCTTCTTATGGTATGTTTAGATTACTTCAAGAGAAATCAGGAACAAATGGAAGACAGCTAACAAAAGGTTACTTTATCATTGATAATGTGCGTATTACCTCAGCATCTGAAGATACTACTCGTCCAACTATCAGCGCATTAAAAGGAAATGGTCAGAATTTAGCGAATGCTACTTTCACCACTTCTGCGGTAGATTTCACCATGACGTATTCTGATAATTTAAGTGGTATCAATGCTGAAAGTGCAGTATTTGTTATCAATGGAGAAATGTATAAATTTGATAGTTCTGGTTTCACTGCAAACGAAACTACAGCAACGCTTACGGGTAAAACTTTTAGAAATGGTACACATACCGTAGTAGCACATATTGAAGATAAATTCGGTAATATTCAAGAATTAGAGTCTAAATTCACTGTAAACGATCCAAATCAAGATGCAACTACTATTACTTTAGTGCCTGATGCAACGGCTCATATTGGTAATACTTTCCAAATGAAAGTGAACACCAATAAATCAAAAGACATCAAGAACTTAGACTTAGTTATTGAGCTTAATCAATTTGCGTCTATCGCTGCTACTGGTGCGATTGATTTCGGACCAACAGTTACGGATGGTACATACAGCTACAATGCATCTAACAAGCATTTGACTATTCATTTAGATAACGACCATACAGCAGATCACAACGGCACATTAGCAACCATCAATGTCGGTATTTCTAAAAACAGTAATCCTGATGATGTATTGCGTGTAACTCCCGTAACTTCAACAGCAAAATATGCTGATGATGAGACTGCGCCATTTACATTCTTTACCGCATTCAATCGTCCAGTTACAGCAACTTATAATGTGGATGTATTATCACGCATTGAAGGTGTTCCAGCTGTAGTAAAAGTTACGGACATGTCTAATAACCCTGTGGAAGGCGCTACCGTATATGGCGATGCAGCTACAGGAACAACAGATGCAGAGGGACTTGCTACTGTAAACTTCACCTCTATAGCTAAAGCGGTAAACGTATATGCCACAAAAGACGGCAAGTATTCATTTACACATATCGTACGTGTTTTGATACCTCAAGTAAGCAATATTCCTTCTGCCATACGTTCAGGTACAACAGTAGATCCTTCTCGTGAAAAGACTTTCACATGGCTGACTAATCCTAAGACCAGCAAGGAGCCTGCTTATATCAAAATAGCTAAAAAATCAGATGGAGAAAGTAGCTTTACTCAAATTCAAGGAGAAAGCCGCATCTTAGAATTTGATGCTGTTTCAAGCAGTGGTGTAGCCAGAGGTAGCAAGGTTACAGTTACCGATTTAGAACCAGGTACTGAGTATATCTATAAATTAGGTGATGGAACAAACTGGACTCCTACCAGACAATTTAAAACTACTACTCGTAGCAACAAGTTCACTTTTAGTGCGTATGGCGACTATCAAGCTACTGGTAAAAGCGATGCTACTATGTGGTTAAGTGCTGCTCAATTTATTCAAAATTTAGATGAAGTTCCATTCTTTAGTTTGAATGTGGGTGATATAGTTGATAACGACAACAACTGGGCTTATCACGATCACTATTCCTATATATTCGACCAACGTCCCGAATATGCTAATATTGATATGATATCAGCTTATGGTAACCATGAATACATGGGTACACCTAATGCAGATATCATCAAATTCTTAAACGGACATCCATCTATAGCTCCATCAACTAAATATAATATTGATGCAGTAGGTGATGGTTCTTATTATACTGTATATGGAAACATGGTGGTTTTATCTTTAGACTGGGAAGTAAAAGGTCAAGGTTTCAGTGCTTCACAACGTCAAACTGAACAAGTGAAATGGATAGATGAGGTGTTGACTGCGCATAGAGATAAAACATGGAAAATTATCACCTTGCACTATGAGATCCCGAATGCTAGTTTCACGCCGTCATCTATGGCAACATTAGGACCTGTGTTAGACAAGCATGATGTGAATATTGCATTCTGCGGTCACGGGCACACCTTCCGCAGGGTGCAAGTGAAAAACAATACTTGGACACCTTCAAGCTATACCCGTACAGCAGCTCCAGTTGCTGGCGCAGGTACATTGCACTGGCAAATGGGCGGTATGCGTCCTAGCGATGGTAATAACCAAAGATGGGTATTTGCTGAAGTAGATGATACAAGCATTACATTCACTACTCGTAATGCTAGTGGTGATATAGTTGCAAATGAATGCTTTACTCTAACCACCACACCACCTACTATCCACCAAGTGGAATATAGCGTTGTAAATGCAGCAAATGGTACACTAAGTGCAAAAGTTGATGGCGCAGCTATTAACTCTGGCGATTTAGTGGATGGTGGCAAAACTGTTGTGTTTACTGCTACTCCAAAAGAAGGATATAAAGTACAAGAATGGAGAGTGAATGGTAAAGTGGTTGAAGGAGAAGAGGATGTGAATTTTGCAATTAGCAATCTGACAGCTTATACTGATGTAACCGTTAAGTTTGATATGAAAGTGGGGGTAGAAAATGTGAATAATGTTCGCGTATTAGTCTATCCAAACCCATTTAATGATGTGGTTTATGTTCAAGGTGCTGCTAATAGTACAGTGAAAATCACAGATATAGCAGGTAAATTGGTTCACTCTCAAGCCATGACAAGTACAGAAACTGTTTATTCAACTAAGCATCTTGCTGCTGGGGTTTACTTTATCAACGTAGCACATGAAGGCTCAGTGCAAACTGTGAAAATGGTGAAAAAATAAGCAATAAGCTGATTATAGTAGAAAAAGGGTTGATTTCTCAGCCCTTTTTTTATCATCATTTATTGAAATCCCTGCATTGTATTATTCCCCAAATACTCCGAGTTGTCGGCTAAACACTTCTTCTAGAGATATTTGAAATGTTTCCGTGTTGGAAATACCTTTGATTTCAGTCATTTTATCAACTATTACTTGGAAGAGATGCTTGTTGTCCCGAGCATAAATCTTCACAAAGAATGAATATTTCCCTGTTGAATAATGACATTCTACCACCTCAGGTATTTTTTTTAGTTCTTCGGCTACTTCGGCAAATCGTTTCACATCTGAAAGAGAAATCCCAATGAATGCACAGGTTTTATAGCCTACCTTATAATTGTCAATGATAAATTCTGATCCTTTGATAATGCCATTATCTTTTAATTTCTGTACACGTTGGTGTATGGCTGCTCCCGATACATTGCAGGATCTGGCTACTTCCAAAAAAGGAATACGTGCATCTTGGGCTATCATTTGAAGAATTTTTCGGTCTAAACTGTCAATTTGATAAGATTCCATCTGTTGTTTTTTTAATTTCGTGCAAATATAGTTAAAATTCTGACATTTTAAAGTTTATACCCATCTTCTAGTGCTTTTGATAGTATTTATAACTGAAAGTCAGTCTGCAAATCGTAAAAAACGGCCATGCAAATCGTGAAAATGATGCAAATCGTACAAAAAAATGCGCAAATCGTAAATTACTTTGCCTTGATTATCAATTATTTTGCTCATATCAAAAATATTATGTTCCTTTGCATCGAGAAAAAAGCATAATTTCAAAAGGTTATTTCCGATCTCTTCCTTTAAGGTAGGTTTTGTTTTAACACCGAGATTAATAAATGCTATTCTTAAAGGAATTTTTAATCGTTTTATTTTATTTTTTTATTTATGAATTTATACGTTGGTAACTTAAGTTACAGAGTACGCGAGGATGACCTTCAAGAGGTAATGGCTGAATATGGCCAAGTTTTTTCTTGCAAAATTATCAAAGATCGTGAAACCAGAAAATCTAAAGGTTTTGCTTTTGTTGAAATGGAAGATGCAGGTGCTGCAAAAGCTATCGAAGAATTAAACGGTGCAGAATTAGACGGCCGTGCTATGGTAGTTAAAGAAGCAAACCCAAAAGCTTAATACATCTTAGCTTTAATGTTAACTTCTGTCGTCTTGGATGGCAGAAGTTTTTTTATTCTTTAGTATGAAATTAAAAGGTGTTTTTAATAGGTCGAGTACAAGTGTTAAATTAATACAGTTTATTGCTCTTGTAGTGCTTTCCGCATTGCTTTTTATGACACTTGGGTTATGGATAACGGGAGGAGATATGGTGTCTGTTAACTCTTTGAAAATCAATCAGTTTTTTCAACATCTCGGACTCTTTTTTATCCCTTCAATTCTTGTCGCTTACTTGTGGAGTGCAAACCCCTTTCGCTATCTATACATACAGCAAAAACCAACATCTCGTTATGTAGTATTTACTATCATATTGATGATGGCAGCAATTCCTGCTATCAATCTATTAGGTGAAATCAATGCAAGTATTCGTCTGCCTGAAAGTTTGTCAGCTCTTGAAAATTTGATGAAAGAGATGGAGATTAATGCAGAAATTTTAACCCAAAAGCTCTTGAATGTGCATACCTATGGAGGCTTATTGATTAATATAGCTTTAATTGCATTGCTGCCTGCTGTTGGTGAGGAATTGTTTTTTCGCGGTATTATTCAAAGACTTTTTCAAGAGAAGCTTAATGCTCATGCTGCTATCTGGTTGACAGGTATCATCTTTAGTTTAATCCACTTCCAGTTTTATGGCTTCATTCCTCGTATGTTGATGGGAACTTTATTTGGGTATTTGTTGTGGTGGACTGGTAGCTTGTGGGTTCCTATTGTAGCTCATTTTACCAATAATGCATTGGCGGTTATCTTTTACTTTTTCTATAATAGAGGGGATGCACCAGTAGATTTAGAAAACCTTGGTAAAAGCGATACCATAGCCTATGGTATCCTGAGTATTTTAATTGTAACAATTATGATAGTGGTTTTTTGGAGAAATAAAGTAAATCCGCAAACGGACGATACTATAGATCAATTGGGTAATCAACCAGATGGAGAGTCAGATGCTTAGTGCATCCGTCGCTCGCTAACAATTAAAAGTGCTTCCTCTTTGATATCTGAAGGCAGTTGTATATTGCGGAGTTGCAGGCTACGCAACCATCCAGCTACATCGCTTTCTTTTAAGGTGTAAAACACCTCTGCTAGCATATTCCTTTGTATATCAGTATATTGTTCGGGAGAGATATCGGAAAGATGGTCTAATTCCTCATCATCAAAATAAATAATATCAATATTGGAGTTTAATAGGGAGTCTTTGTCGCAGACTTCATGAGCGCCACAACACTCTTCATCCATCTCAAAATTGATGACCACTTCTTCATTTTTGTTTTTTCTATTTAGATGGGTCAGCAACATCAAAGCTGCTGCTCCTACTATCAAAACTAAAACAAGTACCCACATAGTATCTTCTGTATTATTTCCTACTTATTTAAAAATCCCGACAAAATTACGCATTTGTAGTTGAAATTAGCTATTTTTGTACGTTAAAAACACAATAGAAAGGTTTTTTTTAAGTTTAAAAAGAAGCTTTTAATGTGTCTTATGTAGCTATAGTAAGCTCCAATTACCTTTTACCATCATGAAAATCAATGGAAAACCCTTTAAAACCAAGATTTGACGCGTGGGTTATATGCGAAAAGATTTTACCAATATAGTGCACTATTGTTCATTAGTTGGTAGAAAATAATTTATATATGATAGAATAGATTAATTTACGAAATAACTCATCATCCACTTTAAAAGCAGCCATAATATGAAAAACCGCCTCTTTACCATTTTATTGCTTTATAGCCTTGTGTTTAACCTTCAGGCACAAAAAAGTATAGTACTTACTATGGAGAAAAACGGCTATCAGGCTGATAACGAATTAGTGAAACAACAAGTGGTATTTCGAGATCCTGGCAGTCAGGGAAAAAACTTGACTTGGGATTTTATGCATCTGCAAACTATTCATGATGAGTATCGACTTCATTACTTTATTCCAGATAGTACGAATATGCAGCATATCTGTGGTATGGAACATCGCACACGTTACTATTACAGGCAAACCCCTGATAGTCTTTGGGCAAAAGGGTTTGAAAACTATACCACCCTAATGAACTACACCACACCAGAGTTAAAATTAAAATTCCCTTTTAGCTATGGTGATACACTTGTTTCTGATTTTGAAGGAGAGGGTATGTATAGTAATATGCTTAATTTGTATGTAAAAGGATATACAAAAACGAAAGCTGATGCTGAGGGTTTATTAAAACTGCCTGATTTACAAGGTCGTGCGCTACGCATACACACCAAAAGGCACTATACACAGGTAAAAACGGAAGATAATCCCTATTTACTTTTAGAGACAGACAGCATTACTAAAAACGACGGTGATACCTTACGAATGACCTTAGATACATACAGTTGGTATTTAGACGGAAGCCGTTACCCTGTCTTTGAAAGTATTAAAAGCACCTTACATCAATTAGGTAAAGAGCAAACGGACACAACGGTGTTCTGTACATCCTTTTTTTATACACCACGAGAGGAAACAGAACCCTCAACAGATCCTGATATACCAGAAATAGAAACGGTGTTTACTGAAGCTTCTTTTGCCCCCAATCCAGTTGTCAATCTCCTTCATATCCACTATAAGCTCACGCGTGTTGCAAGAATTCATTTCAGACTTCACAGCAACAACGGCATTATTATGTGGCAAACTTCTTCAAAAGAGCAAAGTGAAGGATATCACCAAACCCAAATACCTATGAGCGCACTCCCCACAGGTTCTTATACCTTATACATTCATGTCGATGACATGATGATGAGTAGAGTGGTGGTGAAGAAGTGAGAAATAGAAGAATTGGACTTGTTTTAATTTTATATAAACACACCCTAAAAAGACACGTTATGAAGAGAGTGTTAAATATAGTTTTCCTTTGTAGCATGGTTGCTGCTTCAGCAACAGAGCCTCATTTAGAGAAAAAACGTGAAATCATACCACCTTCACCAGAAGCAGCAGCTTTGGGAAGATTTGGTGCTTTTCCTGTTAGCTATTACACGGGGATTCCTCAAATAAATATTCCTATTTATGAATTGAATGTAGGCGACATATCACTCCCAATTACATTAGACTATCATGCTTCAGGTATAAGGGTTGACGATATAGCTTCTCAGGTAGGTTTGGGGTGGAGTTTGAATGCAGGTGGATGTATTTCTGTTGAAACAAAAGGACAACCAGATATGATACCACCAGATTATTATAATGGACACTTGACAAATAAACCTGATTTAAGACACCCAAGTGTTTCCTTTCAAAGATACCTTAACCGATCACAAAGTATAAACTCGGTACTCCCTCGGGAAGTTGTTATTGAGATTGCATCTCAAACAAACTCATACGATATGGAACCAGATGTTTATAACTATAATTTTGGAGGTCATTCGGGACAATTCGTAATAGATGACAACAAGAAAGTAAAATTCCTTAAAAATACACATGGAGTAAAAGCAGATTTAAATACAAATAATCGAGAATTTATTTTTACTAACAACAAGGGGGTTAGATATATTTTTAGAGATACTGAGTTAACATCCTCAATAAGTTGGTTGTGGGGCATGAATGCAAACTTTAAATTTATTGAAGCTGGATATAACTCTTCAAGTACAGTAGAATTTTATTCAGCTTGGTTTTTATCTGAAATAATTAGTGCAAATTCTGTTGATACAGTTAAATTTACATACGAACCAGGAATGGCGAAATACACAACCCGCATTTATGGGCTACTTTCTCCATATCTTACACTCATAAATAACACTCATCAATGTTCCAAAAATATTAAATTACAGACAACATATCTTCTACCTCCTTATACAACAAGTGCAGATTTTTCTAACCAATCAATCACCCATAAATTAGTGCGATTAAAAGAAATCAGACATAATAAATCGTCTACTAGTGTTAAATTTACATATTCCAATCGAGAAGACTTATATGGAGGAAAAAAGCTGGATCAAATATCGGTTTATTACAAAACTACCAATATTCAAAACTGGATATTTGATTATGGATATTTTACAACGACTTGGGAGAAAAATGAGATTTTTCCTGATCTCCCAACTGAAATTCTAAGCACTTTAAATAAACGACTTAAGCTTAACTCTATACAAAAGACCGGAGCAAACAATATAGCAACCATGTCTCCTTATTATTTTAGTTATTATAATGACGATGTTAACTCAAAGTTGCCTTATAGAAATTGTGTCAACGGTTTTGACCACTGGGGATACTTCAATATGGAATTACAGACCAATAATGATGTAACCAACAGTTTAAAATCATTTCCAATGAAGACATCTACTGTTAGCCTTCCTGTAAGTCCTCAGGATGGGGTTTACTTGCTATCTTCGTCAGAAAATATAACTAATTTCAATATTGTCGGATATTCAACTTATATTGAAAGTTATCTTATACCTCAATTTAATCTGGGTGGAGATCGCAGAACTAATGAAGAGTATGTAAAATCATTATCCCTGAAGGAAATCATATTCCCAACTGGTGGAAAAACCCTGTTTAATTATGAGTGCAATACCTACACCTCTGTTTGGAACAGTACGCAGGCAGGAACGACCGGAGGGATACGCATTAAACAGATTATAGATATAACCGATACAGATTCCATTATAAAAGAATATTATTATTCGGGAGGTGTTGTGTATTCATTACCCAACTATATATACACTTACTATGATCTTCCTTACTATGGTTCTCATGGTAAAGCTTTTTATTTAAATAATTATTCTGACTCATCTCCATATTCATATAGTGATAAAATAGGATATTCACAAGTAGTTGAACAGTCCATTAACAGAAAAACAAACCAACAATATAAAACTATTTACAACTATTATTCTCCTATTTATTATGAAATAGGATGTTACCAACAGACTGGAGTCATAGTGGACACAGGACAATACGGAATCAACCAATCAAATAATTTATATAGCAACATCGTGTCGAGCCGTAAGATAGTTCGCCCATTCGATGTTCCTATACTGGGTAAATCGTATAAATACGGATTACAGAAATCAGTAGGGTATTATAAAGATAATATTCTGATTAGAGAGGAGGAGTACACTTATAAAAATATAGCTGTAGATTCCATTTTTGCCAACCGGATAAAATACTATAATCAATGGCCCTTTACTGTTGATTGCGAATATCATAGCAATCTTGGCGGACTTTACGCTAATTATCACTTCGACATATACTTTCACGAAACAGGAAGAAGTTTTTTAAAACATAAAATCGTAAAGCAGTACGATCAAAATGGAGTAAATCCGGTTATAATAAAAAGTAAATATGAATATGATACAAACTATGAGTTATTAAGAAGTGTAACGGATAGTAT
>CAYVWK010000015.1:0-25112 GCA_964455235.1 uncultured Paludibacter sp. | reverse complement strand
TTCCCCTGCTGTATATCCTGCGCTACCTATGACGCCTATTTTGATTGTTTGCATGATGTCGTATAATCTATTAGTGATTGGAAGAGTGCAAAGGTACAAAATTTTGCATGAAACATTTCTATGTTATTGTGCACTTAATAAATTCAGACTATTCAAAAGGGAGTATTCCAAAAACCTCATTATAAGCTTTATTTAAATCAAGAAACTCAAATGTAAGTGTAGTATTATGTTTAATAGCGTTGAAAACCTTCATGCTTTCAGCATCAGAAGAAAGATAATAGGAGATTGTTTAGATATCATATCCTCTAATTTCTCTTAGCCAAGCATCTGGATCAATTTTAGCAAGCCAGTTTTTTCGGGCTTTATCTTGTTTAGATTGCAGATAATTATGGTCGTATTTAGGTTCAAAATCAATTAATTCAATAAATTTTAGGGAAGATTTATCTAACTCTCCAGTTTCAGAATGTTGTTTGCCAGAAGCACGGACACCAAAGTCTTTGTATAAAAGGTTGTCTTTATAACCTTGTAGAAAATCTTTAGGAGTATCAATGGTTACAGAACCAAATTCATTAGTGTTTATGTGTATATTGGCTTTTTCTTTTCCACCAGCATTGGTTAGTTTTCCGTAGAAAAAGAATTCAGCATCTACCCAAAGTGATTCTTCTTTATAGAAGTGGGTTGTTTTATCTAATTTTAGTTTATTAGAGTTATCTAATGAGGTTTTTACGATAAAACTATAGTTGTTTTTAGCAGCAATTATTTGCATATTTTCAATAGCCCTTGCTGTTTTTATTTCTAAAAAATCAATATTTTGAGCTTTATTTACTTGTCCGATAATAGCATTGAAAGCAATTACAAACTGAATTGCAGTTGTGAAGATATGCCTTACAGAGCCTTCTTCAACTCGATAACTGATAGTAGGTCTATCTTTTATATTTCCAGAATAAATTAAACCTTCTGCATTTTCAAGCATATTTATCAACTCGCGAATATCATAATTGTCGGGGGTAAGCTCAAAATTACCTTTTGATCCTGAAACAATTAATTCTATGGTGCCAAGTTTTTCCATTGATTATACTTAAAAATAAATAGCAAAGAGCTTACAAAGATATAATAAATTTTAAAAGAAAAGGATTTTGTTTTCCTTCAATACTATCAAAAACTGCCACCCTGCTTCAATAAGCAGTTGGTTGATTCTAATGCCAGCACGAACTCGTTGTTCATGGTGATGTTGTATGATTAATTATTATTTACTCCTTCAACAAATCCGGCCTCAACTGCTTCGTGCGCTCCACTGCTTGCTCGTGGTTCCAAGCTTCGATTTTGGCTTGGTGACCAGAGAGCAAAATATCGGGGACTGTCCAGCCTTTGTAATCTGCAGGGCGTGTGTAAACGGGCGGCGCTAACAGATTATCCTGAAATGAATCGGATAGGGCTGAGGTTTCGTCGCTGATAACGCCTGGAATAACGCGTACGATTGCATCAACCATCATGGCGGCGGGGATTTCTCCGCCTGTAAGCACAAAATCACCTATGCTAAACTCCTGCGTAATAAGATGTTCGCGGATGCGGTGGTCTATGCCTTTATAATGACCACAGAGAAAAATCAGGTTGTTCGTTAATGATAAACGATTAGCAGATGCTTGTGTAAACTGCTCAGCATCAGGTGATGTGTAGATGATCGCATCATAATTACGCTCGGTTTTCAGCTTTGAAATGAGAATGTCCACCGGCTCTATCATTAGCACCATGCCCGCCCCAAAACCATAAGCATAATCATCAATATTACCATGCTTGTTGGTTGCATAGTCGCGGAGATTATGCACGACCAATTCCACCAAACCTTTCTCCTGCGCTCGCTTTAAAATGGAGTGGTTTAGCGGACTGTCTAATAACTCTGGTACTGCTGAAATGATATCTATTCGCATCTTACAAAATTAAAACGCAAAGGTAGGAAAAATATTTCAGGCTGAGGGTGTAAGGTGAATCATCATCCAAAATGTTAAAATTCAATCGTTCATCTACTACAGTTATCTACAGGATTAGCATAGATACCTAAAAAAATCTCTTTTAGTTCCTGAAAATCTCCAACTATAGCACTTAGTCCAGTGTTCATATACTCAATAAAATCTTCTTTTTCTTTCTGACTGTAAAATGACGTGAACTGTTCATCATTATGCAGTATGTCGTGAGCAATATAGTTGGTTTTCCATAGCTTATATCCTGAGTAAATTTTATTGTCAATGATACGTGCAAGTTCTTTAAAACGGTTGGATGATGTAAACTTTGTACACTCAGCTAATTCAGATTCCGTTATTGTTTTACAAATTGAAAAGTGAGTATTACCCTTAAACTGTTTTATGCCTTGTAAAATACTATTTAAGTCTTCACCAGACTCTTTGATATATGTGTTTTTGCGTGACAAATAGACCTCACGTGCTTTTAAGAAATCGCAAGGTTCATATTCATAAGAAACCGTTACTGGAGTTATGTTCAATTCTAAAAGATTTTCAATAAAAGGTTTTTTGCTACTCATTGCAAACATTTTAAGAACAGCCATTTCAGTTATATCATTTCCATCCTTTGTACGACCATTACGTTGAGCAATCCATGTTGACTCTTGTTTAGTAGTAATGGTATAGCGCATGTACTTTGATACATTAAGTGAATTGACAAACACCTCCCGTCCTTTTCCTTCACGGATAATTTTGAACATTTTATTTAACTTACCGATATCAACAACAAACTGAGGTTTCATTAGGTTGCTTCCAAAGGTTATCTCACTTGTTTTTAGATTTTTATTTACAAAAATAGCTTGTAGAATAGCAGAATCTAATACGATATCACGATGATTGGCAATAAACATATAGGTTTTGTTATTAGACAGGTGCTCTAAACCAGTGTATGTTACTTTGGAAATAGTCAAATTAATGATTTTCTCTACTGCCTTAAACATAATTTTCTCTTGGAATTCATCAACAGTACTAATTGTTTTGAAATCCTCAAGAAAAATATTAAATTTCTTTTCTGGGAAAAGAAACTGTATTATTTGCGGGAAAAAAACATCTTGTGCTATGCGTTGTATAGCTTCTGGTACTTCACTATCGTAATAAGGACGATAATCGTCTAAAACCTCAGGCGTTAACATATTTTATTTTTTACGGCTATCAATAAATTTAATAGGTTTTCGGCTAGTGTCGGGATAGTTTAGCTTGCGAATCTGATCGACACTGCATATTTCGATGATAGGAGCCACGCGAATCTTTGCCCGAAAACGGTCTTTTAAGTTTTTAATTAAGTCGTTTGTGTGTGGTTCTTTTATTCCCACTTTTACGAGAACATTGTCATTTCCTGTTTCGTTGGTAAATACTTCTACAATATAATTTTCGACATAAGGAGTATTGTCTAATACATCGTTTATAGATGGTGGATATAGTGTTGTACCTTTATATTTTATCATATGAGAAGCTCTGCCCACAACTGGACTGACACGCATGGAAGTTCGTCCGCAACGACATTTTTCTGTGTGCAAGCAAACCATATCGCCAGTTTTGAAACGTAATAGGGGCATACCTTCAACACCTAATGTTGTAATCACCAATTCGCCAACTTCTCCATTTTGAACGATGTTTCCTACATCATCGACCACTTCGCAGATAATTAGTTCGGGATGATGATGTCCTCCGCAACCATATTTGCATTCAGCAAAGGTGGTTGCCATTTCAGTAGAAGCATAAGTAGAATAAAGTTCGATATCCCATTTTTCTTTTATACGTTGTCCCAGCAGATTGAGTGAAAAGTCCTGTTCACGTAGATTTTCTCCGATACAAATCACTTTTTTTACACTTGAATTTTGATAATTAATTCCGTGTTCTTCAGCATATTTTATAATATGCAAAATAAAGGATGGAACGCACATTATGGTGTCGGGTTTAATACGATTAATCGTATCCCACTGTAATTCTGGAATCCCATTTCCAACTCTGATTAATCCTGCTCCTAAAGCACGTAAACCTAAGAAATAAGCTAAACCTGCCATAAATCGCTTGTCGAGTGTTGTCATAATTTGTACAACATCCGATTGTGTTACTCCAGCACAAGCAAATGAGATTTTTTCGTTATATGCTAAGCGATCTAAATCGCTATTGGTCATAGCAAATGTAACAGGATCACCTAAAGTACCCGAAGTTGTAATATAATCGATGATTTTTTCACGAGGAACGCAAAGAAAATCATCGTTATAAAGTTGTAAGTATTTCTTTTCAGTAAAAGGAATTTTACTTAAGTCTTCTAAATGTAGTATTTTCTCAATATCAATATTGTTTTCTAAGAATAATCGTTGATAAAACGGAGAGTTACTTTTTATGTATCGCAGTGTTTCAATGAGTTTGTTTTCTTGAAAACGTTTTATTTCTGCTCTGTCTTTAAATTCTATTTCAGGTCTCATTTTAGTTTTCAATTAAATCTGTTATCCATGTCAAAAACTTATCGATCCAGCCTGTTGCTTTTCCGTTTGGTTTAATTCCGAAACCATGCCCTCCATGTCCATCTTCATCTAATAAATGAAATTCATGCTTTATATTTTTTACTTTAAGGGCATCGCTAAACACAACGCTATTGCGGTAATCTACAGTTCTGTCACCTATACAATGCAAGAGAAATACAGGAGACATATTGTTTCGAACATTAAGCTCTAATGACATTGATTTAGCTGTTTTGGGAGAATATGTTTTGCCAAGTAAGTTTTTACGTGATTTTTTGTGACAAATACTATCCTCCATCGAAACAACAGGATAAATCATTGCCGTAAAATAGGGTTTTAAAAGTGATGAAGAATCTAGCTTTTCTCCTTTTTTAAAGTCAAAATCAAAATATGTAGATGCTACACCTGCTAAATGTCCACCTGCAGAGAACCCCATTATACCTACTTTGTTTATATCTATGGTATATTCCTCTTCTTTTGTTTTTAAGTATCGCATAGCTTGCTGTAAGTCCTCTATCATGGCAGGAAAGTGAACCCCATTCTTTGCTGTTCTGTAATGTAATACAAAAGCTGTTATTCCATGATTGTTGAGATAACGTGCAACAGAGAAACCTTCGTTATTTATATCTCGCCAATAGTAACTTCCGCCAGGACAAATGATAACTGAAAAATTTGTAGTTTTTTGTTCTTCAGGCAAAAAGACATAAAGTTTGTTGTGCTTCCATTGTTTTACATCATCAGATTTATTCCATAAACTTACTACATCTTTAGCGGGAAGAGTTGATGCAGATGTCCATAAACAGAAGGTAATTATAAAACGATGTATTAATCTCATATTATTTATTCAATTTAAAATATCATTAATTTCCTCTTTAGATAACTTACGGTAATTGGGCTGAGAAGTTTCGTCTTTATAAAATGTATCTCAATCAAAATTATATAACTCTAACTGTCATAAATATATATTTTAGTTCTTTCTATGAGTTAGATATATCATCTATGATTTTTTCTATTCCAAGTAGCTCTGCAGATGTAATTATTGCCCCTATAGTAACACCTAAAATACCATGTGAATTGATATTCTGTCCAGTCAAAAAAAGATTAGGGATTTTTGTTCGTTGTGAAATAAGTGTTTGCATAGGAAAGTTTTTATCACGCAGAATACCGTACATAGATCCATCTTTAGTTGCTGTATAATCTCTATAAGTCAAAGGGGAAGAAGTGTAAATTTTATCAATTGCAGCTTTAGTGCCTGGAAAGCTTTCTTCTAATTTATCCAATAATAGTTCAGCTTTTTTACGCTTAAACTCCTTATAATCAGCGCCACGATTCTCGATGGTCGTATGCTCCCATTTCTTCACTTCTTCAAACTTCATGTAGGCTATGATTTGTGCACTTGTAGCGTACTCGGGATTGAGGCTTTCACATTGATGCATATATAGATAACTTTGAGGAAAATATTTCTGGTCATAGTCTATGAAGCTCCAAATGTCGGGGTTGTCGTAATAATAAAAATTATAATTCAAATATTTTAAAGTGTTTTTTTTGAATTTAATAAAAACGGTAAAAGTTGAAATCGTATTGTCAATTTTGGAAATTCGTTCGCGATACATTTTTCTAATCAATTTAGACTTTACTTTTTCGGAGGTAACCTGTGGATGAATATTTGAAATAAAATAATCAGCCTTAAAACTTCGTCCATCTTTTAGGAGTACATTTGTTGCTTTTTTATCGTCGCAAACAAATTCTGTTACTTCAGCATTATTCAGAATTTGCCCTCCAAAACCACGTATAGACTTGATAAGCGACTTTACAATGGTATCACTTCCTCCAACG
The DNA here is from genome assembly GCA_964455235.1 of uncultured Paludibacter sp. Lineage (GTDB taxonomy): Bacteria > Bacteroidota > Bacteroidia > Bacteroidales > Paludibacteraceae > Paludibacter. The sequence continues at coordinate 18,793 of CAYVWK010000015.1, read as the reverse complement.
ATTCGCCAAGCACTTTGTATATAAAAATTATTTATCAGAGCATGTATATATGTTGGTGTTTTGTCCTTTACTCCAGCGTAAAGAGGCAGACTGCCAGCCAATACACTTTGTAATAGCGGATTTTTAGTTATTGAAGCAATAAATTCATTGACACTTGTTTTTATGTAATCTGCCTCAATAAATACATTAGAATTAATTTTTTGTAAATTATAAAGAGGAGATGAGTCAGCAATTTCTTTAACTCTATCAATATAATTTTCTATATCTAAACGATTTTCTGGAAAGTCTTTGACTAAAGTTTCAATGAAATTATCGAATCCCGAAGCATAGCGAAATTTTTTCCCTTTTATAGATATAACATCGTATCCATCTGTATCTAAACGTTGAAGTTTAACGTTATCGAGCAAGCCGAGATACTTAAAAAAACGGTGAAGAATTTGTCCTTCTTCCATACTTCCGATATAATGCATGCCTGTATCGAACTTCACTCCTGGACGACTGAATGTTTGAAGACAACCACCTAACTGTGCATTTTTCTCTAAAACAAGTACTTGATAGCCGTTTTTTGAAAGGATATAAGCACAAACTAAACCGCCCAGTCCACTTCCTGCAATGATAATATCGTGTTTTCCCGAGTGCATATTATTTAACGTTGTTTTCTGCATTAATCACCTTAAAGCTATCATCAGAATTAAAAACTACTAAATTACTATATTTTTTTAAACTTTCTACGTTATTCTTATAAAAAAGGTTTTTGGGCATGGAAGCGCAATTCATTGCGATACTTAATAAGTCTTCATCTGTTTCCACTGCTGTTATCTGTAAATTTTTCTTTACTAAGGCGCAAAGTAGAGCAAATTCTCCTTGTCCACAATTTTGGACTAACATATTGCCTTCATCAGGAAGCTGGTTGATAAGGTCTTTGAAGTTATTATGTTTTTTGAGTAGAGCTTTTGCTCGTCTTTCAACACCAACTCCTTTGTAAATATAATTCTTTAAAACCTTGTCGGCAAAATAATCTGGAGTTTCAACACGTTTTGCTAAATCATCGTATTTTTCGATGTATAAATTCCGAATGAATTTGCTTGTTTCAAGCAAGATCATTTCATTACTCTCATAGATAGAAGAGTGGGTTGTATCTACTTGGCGGTTACTTTGTATCTCAGCTTGTAATTCTGATATGTTAATTCGTTTGTGGATTTCAATATTCACCTGTCCTTTCCGCATCATAAATTCAGTTTTTGGTAACATATGTCCGATACCATGTGCTACAAGAGGAATTACATCTAAACTTAATTTTTCAGCAAGATAGAAAGCTCCTTTATGAAAACGTTTGATAGAGCAATCTGCAGAGCGTGTTCCTTCGGGAAATGCAAGAATGGAATAACCATCATCCACAAGCTCTTTTAAACGATCAATATGCTGCTCTATACCGTCTGCTACAGGAAGAAAGTCTGCATAACGAATAATCCAACCATAAAAAGGTGAATTCCATACCCAACGATTGGTTAGAGTTATGATTTTAGGAGAAAGCATCAATGTGTAGAGTAAATCAAGATGACTTTGGTGGTTGCACACAATAACTGCAGGTTTCTCAAAGGTTTCATTGTGTAAGTTATGTACTTTATACTTTACTTGAGGCATACAACCTGCTAAAAACTTAAATCCCGAAGATAGCAACTTATGATATAACAATTTATTCTTTTTAGATTTTCCTCCTAAGGTTAGGATGAAAAATCCTAAAAGCGTAACAACTATGCTCATGATAAAAAACACCACGAATGACAGTATAGTTTTTAGCCAATTCCATAGCGTTATGGGAATAATTCTCGGTTTATTTTTCTTTATTGTCAGATATCTAAATATCAAAGGCGGAAATAGATATGCGCACATAACTACTGTAATCATTCCAACGATTGCAAGTTCAGCTAAGGAACGCATCGCAGGATGTTTAGCAAAAATCAACATCCCGATAGAAACAAACAAGATACTTGCAGAAAGAATAATAGAGTTTTTAAATGAAGCAAGCATTTTTTTGTGATGCGTATATTCGTATATGAGACCTTCTGTAACAAAAATGGTGTAGTCGTCGCCCTGACCAAAAATAAAAGTTGCTAAAATGATGTTGACAATGTTGAATTTTAAATCAAGAACACTCATTAGTCCTAAAATCCAAACCCATCCTACAGTAAGCGGAATAAAGGTGAGAATAGCAAGTTCAATACGTCCAAAAGAAAAAAGCAGAAAAGCAAAAACAATAAATCCACAAATATAAAGCACATAATTAAAATCGTTAGATAAGGCTTCAACCATTTTTTGTGCAATAGAAGAGTCATCAAAAGTAAAGACACCATCATAGTTTGCTTTTGCATTATCTGTAGCAATATAAGGATTTTGAGTTATTGAAGCTTCTACTTCGGGAACAAGTTCGGGAGAACATTGAGCCATCGTGTATATTAAAAAGCGATTATCAGTTTTTACAACATAATTCTCAACCAAATCATTTAATTCATCGTAGAAATATTCAAAAGGCTGAACTTGAAAGTCTTTATTCAAAAGGCTGATAAAACTGTTAAAAGCATCATTATTAAAGCCTTGTTTTGCAGCCATTTCATGGAAGTTAGTGATGAAATCCGATTTTCTATCACTCCAGAATAACTTCCATTGTTCAATTTTTTCCTCTTGTGAGAAGACAGATAACATATAGGTTCCAATTCCTGAGTATGAATTTATCTTTTTATCCGCCTTTAATTTAGCTAACTTTTTTTGTACCCAATATTCATTAATCCAAAGAGCCTCGTCAATATTCGAACTTTCATTAACAATGTAAATAGTTTTCCCTTTATCTGTATTTTGTTCTATTAATTTATTCATTTCCTGACGTTGTCCCTCTGTCATATAGTTGATGGAGTGCAGGTTAGTTTCAAACTTAGTGTCAAAGCTAAAAAAGAATAATACTACGGTAAATACAAGAAAAAGGAATACGATAATTTTATTTTTTTCTGGAGAAAATTCTGCTATTTTTCCAAAAGCAAAGGTTTTGTTAGCATTGGGTGTTGTTTTAGGAAGTTTTAAAAAATGTGGTAAGAAAATCAAAACAAATAGGATAGTACCAACTAAAAGGAAAGCTGAAAACAACCCCAAATCCTTCATTGCATCGCTACTGATAAACAATAGACTTAAGAAAGCTCCTACTGTTGTTATATTTCCAATCAATAAAGGATTGACAATCTCTTGAAGAGTACGTTTTATATCTGAAATATGTTGATGATGTGCTAATAAATGTAAGGGATAATTGATTGCAATCCCCATGATAATAGAGGCGATCCCTAAGGCTATTATCGAAATAGTAGATTTGAATAGAATAATTATTCCGAGAGAAAATAAAGCACCAAAAACTATAGATATTGCAATAAAAAATACACTTTTTAGATTCCGGAAAAAATAATAAAGCAAGGAAAAAATTAAGATAAGAGCTAAAGATACTGCGAGAATTGAATCCTTTTTTATTCTTTCAGCGTTAGTAATCGAGATAAGCGACGCCCCAAAAGGGTTAATATCTATCGTGTTATCAAATTCGTTAATTGTCTGATTAATAGCTTTATAAATCTCATTTGATAGCAACTTATTATTTGCTGTTTCACTAACGGGATATTTTGAACTTATAGTTACGATATATTCTCCGTTATTATTGAGAATAAACCCATTATTGGTATTAGTATTATCATTAAATTTAAAAACTTCAAGATTTTTTAAAGCATTCTGTGAAAAGTGCAATGGATCTTTTAGAATAACATTTCTAATAAAGCCACCCATAGGGGACATCAATAACTCTTTATTTGCTTTTATTTGGTTTTCTATGTTTTCTCGTTGCAACAAAGAGTCTATTCTATCATAATCTTCTTTGTTTAAAAAAAACGGTAGGTTTTGCAAGATGAAATCTGAAATAGCAGTTACTTTTTCATTATCAACCTCATACATTAAATTGCTAATGTGTCCGATACTATCATTTTTTTGTAAAATTTCTGCAAAACGACTAACGGCATCCATCAATAGATATTCATCCTCAAAGATGGTCGTATCCTTTTGTGAAAAACTAACGATGATTTTATTTGAAGCACTCATGTGTTTAAAAGCGTCGTTAGAACGTTTGTTTTCCTCGTTGTTAGGTAAAAAGGAAGATATGTCTTCCACTAAAGAAATTCGCGAAGCAGATAAGAGAAGTAAGCTTATTGTTATTGTCAGAAACAACCATAAAAGTGGTTTTCGTTGTTGGAAAAACTCAAATATTTTCAGAAAAACCTCACTCATTTATTTTATCTTAAACAGTTTACGAAAAATCAAACTTGGGTATCCATAAAATACAGCCACAAAACATAAAATGGTATTTAAAATTGATATTCTTAAAAAATCTCTACTTGCACGGAAATGAGAAATTCTCTCACTCAAAGGAGGGTAATATACATTTATTGGTTGTGGAATTAGTTCTATATTTCTCCATGCACAACGAACAAGCAATTCCAATTCTGCTTCATAACGATTAGTACATAAACGCATTTTACCCATCTCAAGCAAGGGATATACACGGAATCCTGTTTGCGTATCAGGTAGTTTCCTACCTGTTTGCAACATAAACCAAAAATTTGAAAATTTATTAGCAAAACGGTTTTCTTGTGGCATATTCGGATTATCAAATCTTCGTGAACCTATTATTAAACTTTGAGAGTTATCAATTGCTTTCTTTTTTAAATCTGCAATATCATCTGCCAAATGCTGTCCGTCTGCATCCATGCTTATAGCATGCGTACAGCCTAACTCTAAAGCTTTCTTAAAGCCTTGTTGAAGAGCATAACCTTTTCCTTTGTTTTTTGTATAATGAAGAAGTTCGATGTTTTCAAATTTCTGATTTCTTATTTGTTCTAAGGTGTGGTCAGTTGAACCGTCGTTTACGACAATTAAAACATCCGTGCATCTCAATACCGATTTTATTACATCTATCACATGTTTTTCGGAATTATAAACAGGTATAATAATACAAAACTTCATGCTAACACCATATTTATTTTAGTGAAAACTTGTCCTCCTTTTTCCATTTTAGCTTTCAAATGAAACAATCCTCCTTTTTCAGAAAAGCTTATTAAAACATCAACCTCAGGTACTTCTATTGGATTAATCGGTGCTGTAAATTTTATATTTTTCAAAATATTAATATTAAAAGTCCGATTTTTCAATATCTCGAATAGCTCTACACATATCTGAATGAGGCACACACCAGGAGTAATTGGGTTATTTGGAAAGTGAGCTTTAAAAATAAAATTTTCTGTAAAAAATGCAATTTTATAACAGATGTTGTTGTCTGTGATGTTCTGAGACTTGATAGAATATAATTGATTGATAAGTTGCATGTTTTATTTAATTTCAAATTTTATGGGATCTATATATTCGTTTATTCGACTGTTTTGCAGCAGAATAACCATCCTATCTCCTGATTTTTCATTCATATGTATTTCGGAAGCAAGGAAAGTTTTTTTATTCATTACAATCTCGACTGATTGATAATAATCTTTCAAACGTTTTTGACTTGGAGTTAAGACGATGCGTATTTGGTCTTTATTTACATCAAATATTTCGCTTGAAAATTGTTTGTGTTGTTGTAGTCCGTTACCGTTGATCATTGACACAATGATATTTCCAAGTTGCTTAAAAGCACTTGCATTTCCGATGGTTTTACCGTTTTTATCAAGTAAAACAGCATTTTTATCGTTCAATATTAAAGTGGTTGCAATAGGATTGGTATATTCCCAGCGTAACATTGCAGGTGATTCATAAAACATAACTCCTTTTACAATAGCTTTTTCAACAACTAATTCTGAAGTTTTTTCTTGTATAAAATTACATTGTAAATTCTGTATATTTTGAGAAGCTTTTTCTATTTCTTGAAGGACGGCATTTTTCTTTTCAACATCCATGGGTGCTATACTTTGGGCAGAAAACTGACTGCCATAGCAACTCATAAGAAAAAGTAAAATATAAGGTGTTAAAAATTTAATTTTCATCATTCAATATAAAGTTAAACAGCAATAATAATTAATTATTTTGCAATTAAAATCACTCCTAATATAATAAACCCTACTCCTATCCATCGTGTTAATGAAACAGTTTCGTGAAAAATAAACACAGCAGCTAACACTCCAAAAACATAAGCAAAAGCTGTTATTGGATATGCTACTGAAAACTCAAAATATTTCAAAATAAAAGCCCACAAAACAGTTGCTGAAATTAGAAAAATCCCGCTTGCTAACAGCCACCAATTTGTCAATATCCCATAAAAAAACTCCCAAGAAAAGGTGAATTTAGTGATTTTCTCAACGGCAAATTTAAAGCAAACTTGTCCGCTTGCCAACAAAAAACATTGCAAAAGAGTTATAAGAATTACTTTCAACATTTAGACAACAAGGTAAATGAATGGTTTTTATTTTCAAATTGATTATACAATAATATCCGAGCGTTAGAGCCTAACTTTTCTGATCTAGAGAGCTTTATTCTTTGCGAATCTAAAAACAGAGAAGGGGGTATTTCTCCTTTTTGTAAACAACGTGCGATGACATAAGTTCCTAATGCAGACGCAGAATAACCTTCACCAAAAATATTCTTATATTGAAGAAGTGGAATATTTGGAAATAATCTCGCGCAATTTTCAACATAAACATCATCATTTTGCACGTTCCCGTTGGTTCCAACCATGACAAAATCAATATCCTGAGGTGTATTTAGATTGTTTATATTTCCATACGTTTTTTCGACAGATTCTATAGTACATAAAGCATCTTTAGATTTTTCTTTTGATAACATCATTGCTACAGCTGTTTCACCCGCATAGGTTTGATTTGTTTGTCCCAAAAATCCAGCTTTCTGCAATAAAATGAAATAGTTGGAAGTCATCTCGTCATGTGCACCAACTAAAGCGTGGCGGATTTTGTTATTTGTCAATTGCAAAAAAGCATCCTGTAAAGCACATTCAAACGAGATTCCTTTATGTGCATAAGTAGAGTTATAACCTTGACAATTCAAATTAATAGCTATAAGTGAACTAATTGTGTTATGTGTGGATTGCATGAAATAAGTAGGGTTGAGAAACTTCTCACCTTCGCGTATAAGTTTATCGAGAAAAATTTCAGTGTTTTCGATGCACCCTAAGCCTGTCCCTGTAATAATCGCATCAAGATTTTTAATTTCAGATTCCTTAATTGCTTGTTGAGAAACGATTAAAGCTCGCTTCAACACCTTCCCTAATCGGCGAGCAATGTTTGGCTCTAAGAAGTTTTTAAAATCAGGATCAATTGCTCGTACATGGGATTCTTCGTGAAATATAGGATTATTCATCCAGTCATCAACTAAGGGTTGTTGAGAGGAAATTTGTTGTGCAGAAAGAATATAGATTTTGCTCATGTTTTTGCTTGAAATTTTCACACTCTTTTTTTTGTAATACTTTTTCTTGAAAAAACAAGACTTGTATCATTTCCTCCAAATCCGAACGAATTAGATAGGATATTATTAAGTTTGATTTTAACTGTTGCTTTGTCTGTTATACAGTAAGGAGTAAAATTCAATTCAGGCATAGCCGTTGAAAAATTTAGATTAGCAGGAACAAATTCATGTTGTAGTGCCAATATCAAAATGACTGATTCTATGCTTCCTGAAGCACTTGTGGTATGTCCTATTGAAGATTTTATTGATGAAACAAGTGGTATATGTTCTCCAAAAAGACGCATAATTGCATTTCCTTCACTCAGGTCGTTGTTGGGAGTACCAGTACCGTGTGCTTTAATATAATCCACGTCTTTCGGTTGAAGTCCAGCGTTTTTGAGAGCTTGTTGCATTGCTAAAAAAGCACCTTCACCATCAGGTGATGAAGCCGTTTGGTGATATGCATCGCAGGTGTTAGCAGCACCAGCTAATTCAACAATCTCCATAAATTCATCCATATCGAGAGAGCTTGCACGCTTTTCAAAATGTTTATCTGTTTCCATTATTAAATAGGCAGCACCCTCACCTAAATTTAAGCCTGCCCGTGAAGCATCAAAAGGACGACAAATTTCTTTATCTAAGATCATCAATGTATTGAATCCGTTTAAGTGAAATTTGGTAATACACTCACTTCCTCCAGCGACAACTATATCAGCCTTTCCATTTTTGAGCAGTTCAGCTCCAAGTAAAATGGCATTAGCAGCAGAACTACAAGCAGTAGAAATGGTATCAACTTGCGAAAATATACCAAAATAATCAGCTATCATTTCTGTACATGCACCACAATCGTGTGCAGAAATATATTTGTTTTTAGTATCGTTTTCTATAAAGTCAAGATAATAAAGCTCACTTTTATCCATTCCTCCTACCGTTGTGCCAGAAATAAGAGCTATACGGCATTTTTCATTATTGGAAATCTTAGCCATTTTTAGAGCCTCTTTAACCGCCATGATTCCCATTAATGAAGTTCGGGTGGACACTTTATTGCTGTCTAACTCTAACAGACACGTCATTTCCTCATTACTCATCTTTACTTCTCCGACTGGAAATTCAGTGTGTGAAGTATTTAGATAGCGTAAAGGTTTTATTCCGCTATAGTTTTTACGCAAGGATAGCAAAGTTTCCTCTACGTTATTTCCAATAGCGGAAACTATACCCATTCCTGTGATGAGAATTCTTTCCATAAGAGTTTTAAACTAAAATTAATACAAGCAAGACCCAATAAAAAGCTGTCTTATTTTGTTCTGTTGTTAGCAATATAATCAGCCATCACTTTTATTGATTTGAAGACCTCTTTCCCTTGTGCTGGATCTTTCAGTTTAATGCCGTAATTTTTCTCCATCAATACAATAAGTTCTAAAGCATCGATAGAATCCAAGCCTAAACCTTCCCCAAAAAGAGCTGCATTTTCATCAATATCTTCTGGTTTTACCTCTTCAAGATTTAACACATCAATAATTTCTTCTTTGAGTTTGAAAATTAAATTCTCCATTTATAAAACATCTTTAAAGTATTAAAAAACATATCCTAAACTTATAGCACCCATAGGAAACAAATCTCCAGAGGTTCCTATCATGGGTGAAAAACCTACGCGAAGCGAAAATCCACCACGAATTGGCTGTAAACGGTACATAAAGCTAATATGTCCAATAAAATTACCTATTTTGGTATCTTCATAGTTATAAAGCGCTACTTTACGTGTTAGAAACGATGCGCCAGCTCCAATTTCAAATAAACTCGATGACGTTTCTTTACCAAAAACGTAATTAAGTTGAACAGGAATAGAATAATATGAACGCGTTATGCCTTCGTAATATCCATATTCGTTATACTGTCCATCAAATTGACCAACACTAAAACCAGCTCCACCCCGTGCACCAAAACCCAAACGAGAGTCAGAGTTAAATCTCATGTCATAATTCATGGACATGATTACTCCAGGTCCACCCAATTCAACAAAAAAGACTTTGTTGTTAACAGTTGAGTAAGCACCTTCTGTTTGAGCCATTAATGAGGCTAAACTAATCATAAAAAATAGAGTAATGAAAATAGTTTTTTTCATATTTGTAATAATTGAAATTTAATTATATAATTTGATTACTTCTTCTTGATTAAAAACTAAGGCGTTTTCGCTTGTTTGTTCTATTAAAAGCATTAAAACTTCATGTTTTTCTTCAAAACTTTCTACCCAGCATAAAAGAACAGCGTTAGTTGCATCATCCCAAAAACTATCAGAAACCATTGAAACAATTAAGTCAGCATCAAACTTTTCACAAACATAAAACGCCGTTTCCCCTAAAAAATTATATCGTATTGCTATTTCACCAAGAACAATATTAGGCAGTGTATAAACGAAAATAGAGGGACTTGGAAAATAATTATCAACATGCTGAATGGTTTCTTGATAACGGGAATCCACCTCAAGAGACGCACTTCGATTAAACCCAATAATTGCAATATCTTCACGAGGTAAAGAGTTTTTCTTCTCATTTTTAAAAATTCGCTCAGACGCAAGAATACCAAGTTTTGATAAATTATCCATTTTAAAAAACTTGGGATAATTTATTTGTAATGAATGGTAAGAATCAGTCATTTCAGCTACGTGGTTATAGCTTAATTTTATATGTTTTGTAATGTACAAATTCATTTATGAAACCCTTTCAAATAATAGTACTGCATTACATCCACCAAAGCCAGATAGCATTTTTATAAAATATCTTTTATTTGAAGAATGAGTTGACTTCGACACATTGATTTTATTTTCAAAATCTTGATTTTCGAAGTTTAAAGATTGTAAAACTTTATATTCTTTTAGAGCACGCATTGAAATGATACTCTCTAATATTCCAGCCGCACCTAAGGTATGACCAAAAAATGGCTTTAATGAATTGACAGGCACATTTTCTAATTTAGCTCGGGTAAGAGCAGCAGCTTCCATTGCGTCGTTGTATGGCGTTGCTGTTCCGTGTGCATTTATAAATGCAATTTGGTCAGGATTAATATCTTTAAGAACAAAATTTAAGGCTCTGAAACTGCCTTCTCCTGTACGTGATGGTCCTGAAATATGGTTAGCGTCATTTCGTACAGCTCCGCGTATCAAGCTTATGTGTTGCACTTCCTCGTTACCTCCTTTTTCATAAATGATTGTTGCAACGCCTTCTCCCAAATTTAATCCCATTCGATTTTTATCAAAAGGACGACAAATTTCAGGAGATAATGCTTTAAACGACTGAAATCCTGAAATAATAAATTTTGAAAGGAAATCGATTCCTATTACAACTGCATGTTGATATTGTGTGCTTTTTAAACTTCGCATTGCTGCAATTTGGGCTGAAGCTCCAGAAATACAAGCATTAGAAACTACTATTGGAGTATTAGGATTTTTAAAAAAATGAGTAATTTGTTTTCCGCTATACCATAAAAACATTTGCAGATTGCTTTTTGGTTGCGTGTCTAATAAATCCACATTTCCTTTTGTAGTAGAAATAATAAAAAGAGTTTTTTTGCTTGATAAATCTACTTTTGCCTTTTTGTTTGCAAGAAAGATGGACAAGACAGCAGCTTTTTCTAATACAGTCATTGTTTTTGAATTGAATTTTTCTTTAAAAGAAGAATCAAAAACCTCTGTTAAAAGTGCTTTGTCTATTAATGATGCAGCAAAGTCTTCGGATAATCCAAAGTGTTTTTCGCTGTAATGTTTTATACCAGACACACCTATTTCTACAGTAAGAAAGTTTTCTTCTGTTGTAAACCCCAACGGTGAAATAATATTGTCTCCTATATTTGTTATCATTATAAATATAAATCTTATCAAAAGAATTAGATTAGATTATGTTTTTGTTTCCAATCTTCGTAAAAAGGTGGATTTGTCCAAACAAGTTGATAGTTTTTATCTAAAAATACTTGAATAGAATAACCAGTGGCAATTAGCGAGTTATCCTCTGAGTCGAATATTTCATAGTTGAAAATTATTTTTGCGGCTTCCGTGTTTTGATATGTAATTTCTATTCGTGCTTTCTGTCCATAGGTCAAGGGTTTTTTATAGCTAAAACTTAAATCTACCAAAGGTGCATAAAAACCATTATTAAAAATATTGAGATAACCCAAACTGTATTTTTTGCCAAAAGCCTCACGTGCATCTTCGAAATAGAGCGCATAAGAGCCATGCCAAACAATATTCATAGAATCTACTTCACTGAAACGGATTTCAATTTCCTTGGACATCATTAATATGTTCTTCTTGTTTGTATTCATCTTGGTTTTGACAGTTTTTCTCATATTGATATATCTGTTATTGATATTTTCATTTCACAAGAAGTAATTAATTCATTTCCAATATGAACTGTTGCGTTTACCAAAGTTGTCTGAAACACTTCTTGTATTGTTTCTATTTCAGTAATAAGTTCTTCGTTTAGTTTGGGCATACGTAAAAAAGCTTGATTACGTATAGCTCCAATAAACCCGATTTTTATTGATTCATTATGCAGGTATTTATTGATGTATCCCATTCGTACAGCGCAAGTTTGAGCAATATTCTCAATAAGACCAGCCTCGGTAAGATAACCATTATCGTAAAAAATATTATCGCTTAGAACAGTCATGGAAGTTTTGGTGTTCTTTAAATCACAGTAAAGAAGTTTATTTACTAAGATAAATGGTGGACGCTGTGGCAATAACTCTAATATATTAATTTGTTCAAACTTCATCTCAAACTCTTTTTTTGCATACAACTATGGAGTGTCCCTGTCCTATTCCATCGTGGATTTTTTCAATCGACAATCCCGCTGCTTCAATGCAACGATTCATGTCATCTGAATGGTACATCTTACTGTTTCCGTTGGCTAAAGCGGTGAAGTATAAGCTGATTTGTGTTAGAGCATAAGCGGCGGTTTCAAAACGTTGTCTATCCCAAAACGTTTCCATGATATAGAGCTTAGAATTGAAATCCATTGATGCGGCCGCACGTGTGAGAATGCTTGTTACTTCTTCCTCAGAAAAACAGTCGAGAAATTGACTCATCCAAATAGCTTCAAATCCAATTGGAAATGGAACATTCATATCCAAAAGATTACAGCCATATCCTGAAATGCGTTCAGATCCATGTTTTCCTGAAGTTTGCTGTTTCATCAACTCAATTTGTTGAGGTAAGTCCATGATTGTAACTTGTACATCATCATCATATTCTACACATCGCAAAGCCCAGCGTCCAGTGTTTCCACCTACATCAAGTAAGGTTTTCGGACGGTTATCAAAAATAATTTTTAATGCTTCGTTAAAGGAATAATCGGAGTAGAAATGATCGAAAGCAAACCAAGCTTTTTGCACTTCTTGAGGTAATTGAGAAAGCCCTTCGTAAATAGTGGACCAAGGACCAAAAGTTTTTAATCCTTCTGGACGAGAATTGACAAGTGATTCTTCAAGGTCAAAAAGACCTAAATAGTTAACATAATGGTTGAAATCTATATTTACTCTGACAGGTTCATCATTCAACAAAAACCATCCAGCTTTTGAAATAGTAAATCTATCTTCAGTAAATAAAATAGTTCCAATTGTGAGAGAAGACTCTAAGAGACACTGAACGGCATATTTTGAAAGTTTTGTTTTTTCTACAATCTCCATTTGAGTCAATCCTTTCTGAGAATCTACTAACATTTGCAGTATTCCATACTTTATCATCAACCGTGAGACATGGAAAACTATCGGTCCAAAAGAAATTTCATGAGCCAATCGCTGAGCTTCTAATGCAGATTGTGACTCTTTAGTGTATTTTTTTTCTAATGCGGGGAAAAGTTTCATATCTTATTATTCTAGCCAAAAATCGTAATAATTAAACCATTGCTCGGGATATTCTCTAACTATATTGTCAAGTTCTCTCACATATGACTGAACGTAAGCTTCAATTTTTTCTTGTTTAGATGATTGTGGGGCAGCTTCTGTAATGATTGGTTTCACAAAAATTTTATATTTTGTTGTTGAAGTTTTTATAACAAAAACAGCTATAGGTTCCACATCAAAACTTGTTGCTAATGCAAATGCTCCTGTTGGAAAGTTGGCTCTCCCGTTAAGAAAATCACATGTAACGCTTTTATTGGAACCATGATTTCTATCACAAGGCATGCTTACAATTTCTCCATCTTGTATGGCTATACTTGCTGCAAACAAATGCGACATATCTTCGAAGACAGGAATAAGACGTATATTATTTTGTTGTAAAACGTTTGAGCGATTTTGTTGTATAGTTTGTGTTTCTCCAGCATATACTATAGCATTAATTGGTTTTTTTTCTGCCTTCAGAAAATATCCCGCTATTTCAAAATTACCAACATGCGATCCTGCTATTATAAAACCTTTTGAAGAGTTTTCTAAATGTTTATAATGTTCATATCCTATCACTTCTACATCAAAAAAATCCTTCTTTTTTGCATAAATTGCAAAACGATCAAGAATTATCTGTCCAAAAATAAAATGATTTTGATAAGTTTTCAAAAAAGACTTCCATGCAGAATATCCAATTTGATTTCTGAAATACATGTAAATGGATAAGTAAGCCTTACGAGAAAAAAGCATGTAAAAAGGCACTACGAGAGCCATTAAAGCATATGCTATTCGTAAATTCCACCAGCGAAAAAAGAAGATTAGCAATCGCTGTCCCAACATACCTCCGCCAGTATTGCCTTTCCACTGTCTTTTTTTAGACATTTCTATATCCGACATCTCTTGAAAAACTTAGAGTATATTTGTTAACCCACTTTAGATTCGATGTAATCACAGAACTGATTTAAATTGATAATGTTAGTCATTTCTTCGGGTTTGATTTTAAATCCGAAATTCCTTTCTACAATTACCACAATATCTACAAAGTCAAGACTGTCAATACCTAAATCTTCTTTAAGTAAGGAATCAGGGTTAATAACATCCTCATCAACTTCGATATCCTCAATTAAAAAGTTTTTTACAATGTCTTCTATTTCTGCTCTTGTCATAAATTCTTTATATTTTTCATTATTAATGCGCTGTTTGTTCCTCCAAATCCGAACGAATTAGATAAAATTATATCTAAATCCTTTTCAATGGTTTTTGTTGCAAGATTGAGGTTTTGTGAAAATTCATCGGGGGATTCAAAGTTTATATTTGGAGCTATAAATGAATTTTGCATCATTAAAAGAGAATATACCATCTCACTTGCTCCTGCCATCCAACATTCGTGTCCTGTCATACCTTTAGTGGAAGAGATTAATGTTTTATTCGCACCAAAGACTTCGTCTAGAGCCTGTGCTTCAGCGGCATCTCCCTGAACAGTAGAAGTAGCATGAGCATTTACGTAATCGATATCCTTTGCTGAAAGTCCAGAGTCTTTTAAAGCTCTATCAATAGCAATAATACAGCCTTCTGAGCTGGGTTGCGAGATGTTTAAACCATTAGAAGAAAATCCATATCCAATTATTTCAGCTATAATGGTGGCTCCACGAGCTACGGCATGTTCATAGTCCTCTAAAATTAAGCTTGCAGCTCCACCACTCGGTACTAAACCATCACGACTTTTATCGAAAGGGCGAGATGCTTTAGTTGGGTCATTAGTTTGCATAGAAAAAGCACTTAAAGCATCAAAGCTTCCCATCGAATACAGATTGGTCTCCTGAGCGCCACCACATATTACCATTTTTTGTAACCCTTGTTTAATGAACAGATAACCTAAACCTATGGAATGGGAACCACTTGCACAAGCTGCACTGATAGTCATATTTGCTCCACGAAGTTTAAATATAGTGGAGAGGTTCATGGTAACAGTAGAATTCATCGATTGAAAAATAGCTCCTGATCCTATTAAAGTAGTATCACGTTTAGCTAAAGCTATATCGTTAGCTTCAATGACGGCTTTTGCTGAAGAATCATTCCCATAGAATATTCCCACTTCGTTTTCTTCAAAAAACTGAGTGTCAATTCCTGCATTTTTCATTGCTTCCAAGGTAGCCATATATGCGTATTCTCCTTGTTCGGCAAGCCCAATGCGCATGCGACGTTCGAGTAAATTTTTCAAAATGGGACGTTGTAGAATGCCTGTAAGCGGTGAGCGATAACCGTATTCTATTCGTTGTGGATCAATACCAATCCCTGATTTGCCTTCATACAGAGATTTCGTTACTTCTTCTATGTTTGTACCTATACACGAATAAATCCCAATTCCAGTAATGACTACTCTTTTCATCTAAAAATTCACTATTTATTTGAACCAAAATATAATTTTGCTCATTCATTATTGATTTTTTGTTTTTTTAAACAATGAGCGCAACAAATGTATAACTTTAATTTCTATTTTTCTATTTAGTAGGGGTGATTAGGGATTTTTAACAAAAAAATTATAGTCCACCACTTATTGAAATTACCTGTCCAGTAATGTAACTAGCTTCATCAGAAGCTAAAAAACCAACTAAAGCGGCTACTTCTTCAGGATTTCCAAAACGTCCAATAGGAACCAGTTTCTGTAGTTCATCCTGATTCAAATCTTTAGTCATATCAGTTTTGATAAAACCAGGGGCAACAGCATTAACTGTTACTTTTTTCTTTGCTGTTTCCAAAGCAAGAGACTTAGTTAGTCCTATAATCCCCGCTTTTGCTGCAGCATAATTTGTTTGACCTGCCATCCCATTAACTCCAGATATAGACACAATATTAATTACTCTCCCAAATTTTTTATTCATCATATACTTCACTAAACTCCGAGTAATAAAGAAATTCCCAGTTAAGCTTGCATCCATCACCTGATTCCATTCGTCATCAGACATCCAAAACATCAAATTATCTTTCCTAATCCCTGCATTATTGACTAATATTGCGACATAATCATCTGGGTGGTTAGTTTGCCATTCAGATAAAGCTTTATCGACTTGCACACCGTTGCTTACATCGAAAGGTAGCAGTTCAGCATTGCCACCTTCATCTTCTATCATACGTTTTGTTTCTTCTGCAGCGAGTTTGTTTGATTGATAATTTATTAGAATGGGATAACCTATTGCTGCTAATTTTAAACAAATCGCGCGTCCTATTCCGCGCGAACCTCCTGTTACTAATGCGTATTTCATATATCAAAGAATTTATAATGCGTATTCTATATTTTGTTCTTTTTTAGATTTAAGATAATTACTTCATTAAAAAAATTTTCACATTTTCAATGTCTTTATATTTGGGCGTATCTTCTACAAAAACGGGAAAAAATTCACGTATTTCATAATACACTTTTTTAGACCTTTCAGAAAGCTGATCTTGAATTTTCAGGTAATCAATTGCTTGTAAAATAGCCATATAATGAATACTCATTACTTGAAAGGAGTTTTCAATTATTGTTTTAGTAATCTGTGCTGCATTAGTTCCCATACTGACGATATCTTGATTGTCGTTGTTGTTTGGAATGCTGTGGATATACATTGGGTTAGATAAAGTCTGACATTCAGCTGTGGTAGAAGTAGCCGTAAATTGTGCTGCTTGTAAACCGTAGTTTAGTCCTTTGATTCCTAAATTGACAAAAGGAGGAAGAATATTGTTGATGCGATCATGGAATAGAAAATTCATCTGTCTCTCAGCAAGCATCGTTAGTTTAGTTATAGAAATTTTCAACTTATCCATTTCAAAAGCTACGTAATCACCATGAAAGTTTCCTCCGTGATACACATTTTTACTTTCCCTATCTACAATGGGATTATCAGAAGCAGAGTTTAATTCGTTAATCAAAACCATTTCAGCATTTTCTATTTCTTCAAGTACAGGACCTAATATTTGTGGAACACAACGCAAAGAGTAGTATTCTTGAACTTTATCGTTTATATACTCTTCTTCTGTTCTCTTGTTATAAAAAAAGTCTTCTCGGTGGCGTATGCGCCTTGTTCCAGATAAATTTTCTCTCATTCTTTTAGCTACTTCTAATTGACCTTTGTGTAACTTACTACGGTTGAGTTCTTCTGAGAAATAATCATCGAAAGAAGCGGTAATTTCGTTTACCATACACGAAGCAAGAATAGCCCAATCAAGGAGTTTTTTGGAGTAAATCAGATTAATTAAACCAATTCCAGTCATTGCCGAAGTACCATTTGCTAATGCAAGTCCTTCACGTATATGCATTTTTATGGGTTTTAATCCTAATATGTTCATTACGTCGGATGTTGGTTGACGCTTGTTCTTGTAAATTACCTCTCCTTCACCGATAAGGCATAAAGCGAGATGTGAAAGCTGTACTAAATCACCACTTGCTCCCACGCTTCCGTGTTCGAATATTAAAGGTGTAATATCATTGTTTATGAAGTGGGTTAACAGTATAATAGTTTCAGGATGAATTCCAGAATACCCACGAAGGAAAGTCCCCAAACGAGTCAGCATAATTGCTTTTACGTACATAGGTGGAAGTAAATTTCCTGTTCCTGTACTGTGACTACGAATGATATTGTATTGTAGCTGTGTGCGATATTCGTCGCTTACGCGGTACTGAGCCATTGGACCAAAGCCAGTATTAATACCATAAATAAGCTTTTCGTCTGAGAATTTCTTTAAAAAATCGAATCCAGCTTGAACATTATCTAAAACACTCTCGTCTATTTCAATGTTTTCATTATTAAATAAAATTGCCTCTATCTGACTGGTTGTTATTCCTCTTGCAGTTATTTTCACTTCTTGAAAATTTAAATAATATTTTTGATTAAGAAGCTGATAATCAGTTTGATTACTTGTTTCTTTTGTTATTTTGTTCAAAGATGTTTGCAAAATTACTGAAAAATCACAATTTAATTAAGCTTTTGTGGAAAATTGAAATGTTTAATTCACAGCTGAAATGATATCTATTCGCATCTTACAAAATTAAGATGCAAAGGTAGGAAAAATATTTCACGCAGAGTATTGTTTCACGCAAAGGGCGCAGAGGTGTTTTTCACGCAGAGGGCGCAGAGAATATTCTTAGGTAGAGAGTAATTTAAGCAGAGAATATTTAAAAACCTCTGCGTACTCCGCGTCTCCCTCCGCGTTCTTTGTGTGAAACTAAAAAATTGTTATACAATCATAGGTATATTCAGATTTATTTACATATATTTGTAGCCTAATGAAGCAATAAATACTTTTTCATAAAAAATGTATGTTATGAGTGTTAACCGATTCACTTGCTTGTTGTTAACTGCTGTGTTCTTGATGATTACAGCCTGTAAGCCTGATATTGATGAGCCTGATGTTAAACCTCCTGATACAGAAGATCCTGACAACCCAGATTCTCCTGTGGATGAGAATTCCC
>CAYVWK010000014.1:0-25404 GCA_964455235.1 uncultured Paludibacter sp. | reverse complement strand
GCACGGAATTTTGCAGTATCCAATACATCGTGCGAAACGATATTCACATCCACATGAATTTCAGTGGTATCGTACTGGTCTTTCAATCCATAAGAAACAAAAACAGGTGCTGCATTTTTATCTCCACTTGTATTTTTAATCCTATACACAAAATTACTGCGCCCCTGAATCATTCCCTGATTGATCAACTTTTTGAAAGGCTCATCTTCGCAAATCAATCCTAAATCAAATAAAAACTTATTCCAGAAACGGCTGTAAATCAAGTGCCCAGTAGCATGTTCAGTACCGCCTATATATAAATCTACATTGCGCCAATAATCGTTCGCTTCCTTGCTGACTAAGGCTTGGTCATTTTTAGGGTCCATATAGCGTAAATAATAAGCCGATGAACCTGCAAAACCTGGCATGGTGTTGAGTTCTAAGGGGTAACCATCCTCCGTTTGCCAATTTTCAGCTCGTCCCAAAGGTGGTTCGCCTTTTTCAGTAGGAAGATATTTGTCCACCTCTGGCAATAGCAAAGGCAACTTACTTTCATCCAACATATAAGGCATATCATCTTTATAATAAACTGGGAAAGGTTCGCCCCAATAGCGTTGGCGACTGAAAATTGCATCGCGCAAGCGGTAATTCACTTTGATTTTTCCTAATCCGTTTTCTTCTATATATTGATTGGCTTTTGCGATGGCTTCTGGCACCGTCAAACCATTCAAAAAGCCTGAATTCATCATAATTCCTTCTTTAGCATCAAAACTTTCTTCTGAAACATCACATCCTTCAATCAAAGGAATAATAGGAAGGTTGAAATGCTTAGCAAAAGCATAATCGCGACTATCATGCGCTGGCACAGCCATAATGGCACCTGTACCATAACCCGCCAAGACATAATCCGAAATCCAAATGGGGATGGTTGTGCCGCTAATCGGG
Organism: uncultured Paludibacter sp.; assembly: GCA_964455235.1. Lineage (GTDB taxonomy): Bacteria > Bacteroidota > Bacteroidia > Bacteroidales > Paludibacteraceae > Paludibacter. The sequence continues at coordinate 24,480 of CAYVWK010000014.1, read as the reverse complement.
TTTTTTGCATAGGAACCAGAGAACACACCTGTAACTTTTCTATCAGCAATACGCTCTCTTTCTGTGCGTTTTTTGGTTGCATCTATATACGCTTGAACCGCATCGCGCTGATCATCAGTTGTACATACATCAACTAACTCACTCTCAGGAGCTAAGACCATAAAAGTGACACCGTATATCGTATCTGCTCGGGTGGTGAAAACGTCAAAATTTACGTTTTGCGCACTTAGTTTGAAGGTCATTTCAGCACCTTGACTGCGACCTATCCAATTTTTTTGCGTTTCCTTTAGTGCGTCCGTCCACTCCAATGTATCTAAACCATCCAACAATCGTTGAGCATAAGCTGAAACGCGCAAACTCCACTGGCGCATCATCTTTTGCTCCACGGGATGTCCACCACGCACCGAAACACCATCACTCACTTCATCATTTGCCAAAACAGTTCCTAACTCTGGACACCAATTCACCTTTAAATCAGCTAAATAAGCAATGCGGTAATTCAATAATGCCTCTTGCTGTTCCTTTTCAGATTTCGCCTTCCACTCATCAGCCGTAAAATTCATTTCTACTGTACAATGTGCCTGAACACCTGCTGTACCCTGAGTTTCAAAATGCTTCGCCAAATTATCTATCGAAATTGCTTTTTGAAGTTCTATATCAAAATAATGGTTGAACATCTGAATAAATGCCCATTGAGTCCATTGGTAATAGCTTGGTTCACAGGTTCTTACCTCTCTGTCCCAATCATAGCAAAATCCTATTTTATCCAATTGTTCTCTATATCGATTGATGTTTTCCTCGGTGGTAACAGCAGGATGCTGACCCGTTTGAATTGCATATTGTTCAGCTGGCAAACCATAGGCATCATAACCCATAGGATGCAGTACGTTAAAGCCTTTCAAGCGTTTATATCTACTATAAATATCCGAAGCGATATATCCCAATGGGTGTCCCACATGCAAACCCGCTCCAGAAGGGTAGGGAAACATATCCAATACGTAAAATTTAGGTTTCTCAACATCAATTTCAGTCTTATAGGTCTGATGTTTTTTCCAATACTCCTGCCATTTGGCTTCAATCTCTCTGAAATTATATTCCATATTTACATCTTAAAAAATAAACATGCAAAATTAATTAAAAAATTTGATTATTTTTGCAGGGCTAATTCATTTCAAGCATTTAATGTCAGATTTAAAGGAAATAGTTGATTTTAATGTACCAGAGCCTACACTTAGGAGGTTACCTTGGTATTTAGCTTTTGCAAAATTAATGATGGCGCAAGGGCAATCCTATCTGTCATCAACTCAAATTGCGAAGAATATTTCTATTGACCCATCTAAAGTTGCGAAAGATTTATCTTATGTGAAAATCTCTGGTCGCACAAGGGTGGGCTATGATATAAAGGAATTAGTAACAGTTTTAGAAACTTTTTTGGGTTTTACAGGAAAGCATCAAGCTGTTTTATTCGGTGTGGGGCGATTAGGTGGTGCCTTGATGCATGATAGTGGATTAGAGGAGTTCGGTTTAGAAATCATGGCAGGTTTCGATGTGAAATACGAACTTTGTGGCTCTTCTATCAATCGTATTCCTATTCATCACATGGATAAGTTTCCTGAATTGCAAAAGCAAACAGGTGTTGATATTGGAATCCTCACTGTCCCAGTTGAAAAAGCGCAGGAAGTAACGGAAATGATTATTTCGAGTGGTATCAAGGCTATTTGGAATTTTACGCCTTATCGTATTGTTGTTCCTGATGATATTGTTGTTCAAAATACCTCTATATATGCTCATTTAGCGGTGATGTTTAATCGTTTGAATGCTTTGAAAGAGGCAGAAAAGATGGGTTTGCAATAGGATGAAGATTTTAGCGATTGGACAAAATTATCATGCGCACAATCAGGAAATGAAGAGCGCAACACCTACTGAACCTGTGGTGTTTATGAAGCCAGATTCGGCTATCCTAAAGAATAATAAACCTTTCTTTATCCCTGAATTTTCAAATGAAATTCATTATGAAACGGAATTGATAATCAAAATTAACCGTTTAGGGAAACATATTGCAAAGAAATTTGCTCACAGATATTATGCTGAAATAGGTTTAGGGATTGATTTTACAGCGAGGGATTTACAAGCAGATTTGAAAGCGAAAGGTCTGCCTTGGGAGAAAAGCAAAGCCTTTGATGGTTCTGCTGTTATAGGTAGTTTTTTACCTGTAGAAAAAATCGAAAATGTACAAAATATTGAGTTTAGACTAGATATCAATGGGAAAACTGTGCAAAAGGGAAATTCTAAAGATATGATTTTTCAAATCGATGAATTAATAGCCTATACAAGCCAGTTTTTTACGCTGAAAATAGGGGATTTTATCTTTACTGGAACACCTGTAGGGGTGGGTAAAGTGGAAAAAGAGGATAGATTAGAAGGCTATATTTTCGATCAGAAAATGTTTGACTTTAAAATTAAATAATGTTAGGATAGACTAATTATTACAACAATCAAATTGAAATTACGTTTATCATTAAATATACATGTTTTTTTACAGCAAAAAATGAAATACATCCGTTTATATACCATATTAATATTGGGTTTGATGGTACATCTACTCAATATCTCATCTGTTAAGGCAGGCATGCACAGCTTTGCTCCCTCTTCAGTATTGAAACAGGGTAAATTTGTGAAAATTAGAATCAAAGAGTCTGGTGTGTATAAACTGACATACAGTGATTTACAAAATATGGGTATTAACCCTTCACAAGTGCGGATTTTTGGTTATGGTGGCGCCATGCTGAATCAGAGTTTTAATCAACCAAAATACGATGATTTGCCAGAAATTCCTGTTTATATGGATAAGGGGACTGATGGGGTATTTAATTCAGGTGATTATATCTTATTTTATGCACAAGGAGTGGTTTCTTGGAGGTATGATTCGAGTAGACAAATGTTTGTGCATACGAATAACTATTATTCAAACTATGGATATTACTTCGTGACTTCAGATGCAGGTGAAGGAAGGAAAATTGAGGGGGTTGATAGAACGCTTCCATCGGATGCAACTGCTTATGAGATGAATAGTTTTATTGATTATCAAGTGCATGAGAAAGAACTCGTTAGCTTATCAAATACTGGACGTGAATTGTTTGGCGAAACATTTTCAGACAATGTGACTTTAAATTTAGATTTTACATTTCCAAACATCCTCAAAACAGCTAATGCGGTTAGATTTAGATTGGATGTGGCGGCTAGTGCATCTGCTCTCTCTTATTTCAATTTAAGTGCAGATCAAAATCAAGTTGGGCTCTTATCTGTTGCAAAAAAGACAGAAAACGATCACTATGAAAAAGGTAGAGCTGCTGCTGGTCTGTATAATTATACACCAAGTGCTGATTTAATAAAAGTTCGTTTGGATTATGCTAAACCTAATGTTTCTGCAAAAGGTTATCTTAACTTCCTTGAAATCAATGCAAAACGCTCTCTTATTATGACAGGAAATGTTATGCAGTTTCAACATACAGAATATTTAGGTACGAATACATACAATAGATATACGCTTTCTAATGCAAGTGTAAATACGCAAATTTGGGATATTACCGATCATGTAAATGTTCAGCGTGTAAATGCTCCTGTTTCAGGTAATAGCTTGAGTTTTTACTCATCCAATAGTGAGATTCGTACGTATTTAGCAATCAATCCTTCATCCTCATTTCCTAAACCAGATGTGATAGGAGAGGTGCCTAATCAAAACTTGCATGCTATGAAATCTGCGGATATGATTATTATCACGCATCCTAATTTTTTGCAACAAGCCAATCGCTTAGCCAAAGCACATAATGATAAAGGTGAAATTGTGGTTGATGTGGTGACAACCGAGCAGGTTTATAATGAGTTCTCATCGGGTACTCCTGATGGTACAGCCTATCGTTGGCTGATGAAAATGTTCTATGATAGGGCGATGGATGCTGGAAAACCAAGCGAGAGACCTAGAAATTTGCTGTTGTTTGGACGAGGTTCCTTTGATAATAGAGAAATTCTAACATCTACAAAAAATAAAGGTTTTGTTTTGACTTACCAAGCAGAACACTCTCTGAATGAGACTCTTTCTTATGTGACGGATGATTATTTTACTTTCTTGGAAGATTCTGAGGGTACACAAATATCTGCACATACCATGGATATAGGGGTGGGAAGATTTCCTGTTTCTACTGTACAAGAAGCTACAGATGTGGTAAATAAGACTATCAACTACATGAAAAATGAAAATAGGGGTGCTTGGAAAAATCAAATCTGTTTTTTGGCTGATGATGGTGACAGCTCGCTACATATGAAACAAGCAGATAGTATTTCCTCTATGATAGGTCGTGCTCATCCTGGATATCAGCATACGAAGATTTACTTAGATGCATATCAACAGGAAGTTACCGCCAGTGGTGAGAGCTATCCTGTGGCACGTACGCAATTTCATAATATGCTAAATAATGGCATGTTTATTTTGAACTTCATCGGACACGCAAATGCTTCGGGTTGGACGAATGAACAGATCCTTACGACTAACGATGTGAGAAACTTATCCAATGAAAATCTTCCTTTATGGATAGGCGCAACTTGTAATTTCTTACAGTTCGACTTACCAAATGTTTCAGCTGGGGAGCATGTATTGCTGAATCCTGTGGGTGGAGGTATTGGAATTGTCTCAGCTGCACGCCCTGTATATGCTTCTCAAAACCTCAATATCAATAAAATGTTGATGCATTATCTTTTCACAAAAGATGGTTCTAGAAAGAATATGAGTTTAGGTGAAGCAATGATGAGAACTAAAAATTATTTAGGTAATGAATCCAATAAATTATCCTATGTACTGATGGGCGACCCATCTCTGAAATTAAACTATCCTGATCAGTATTTTGTGACAACAGAAGAAATTAACGGATTGGAAGCTGCTGAAAGCGATACTTTACGTGCACTTTCTGTAGCAACTTTTAAAGGGAAAATTGTAGATGTAAACGGTCAGCACATAGAAGATTTTAATGGAACTGTTAGTGCTACTGTTTTTGATAAAGAGCAGAGTATTATGACCTTGGATAACGATAAAAATTATCCTGAGGATCAAAAGTCTATGACTTATAAAGATAGACCCAATAAGTTATTCTCTGGAGTGACTAATGTTGTTGATGGTGAATTTGAACTCACTTTCATGCTTCCTAAAGATATTAAATATAATTACGGCTTAGGCAGGATTAACTATTATGCTACTAGTCAGGGAGATGGTCCTGAGGCTCAGGGTTATTATGAGAAGTTTACTATAGGGGGATCTAACCCGTATGTAATTGAAGATGAAGATGGACCTGATATTACCATGTATCTGAATGCTCCTGATTTTGTTTCTGGAGGAAAAGTGAATGAAACGCCTGTCTTTATTGCTAACGTTCATGATATCAATGGAATAAATCAAGTGGGAAGTGGTATTGGTCATGATATTACTTTGGTGGTTGATGAAGATCCGAATCAAACCTATATCTTGAATGATTACTTCAAATCTGTAGAAAACGATTATACGCAAGGCTCCATTCGATATAAACTTCCAGAATTGAAGCAAGGCAAGCATACACTTACTTTTAAGGTTTGGGATTTGTTAAATAATTCTTCTTCTGAAACGATTGAATTTGAAGTGGTTAAAGGTCTTGAGCCTCAGATATTTAGCATTATGAATTATCCTAATCCTGTAAAATCATTTACTAAGTTTAAAGTGAATCACGATCGCCCCGAGACTGTTCTTAACATACAATTATCTATATATGATTTGTCTGGACGTCAGATTTGGACTATCAATCAATCTACTTTAAGTGAGATAAATTGGGATTTGACAGATGTTTCGGGTGTGCGTATTCCTAAAGGTGTTTATCTGTATAGGGCAAGCATTCACTTGAATGATAAGTCGGTTCATTCCAAAGTGAATAAATTGATAGTGGTGGAATAAATTACTTCAAATACAATAAATTTAAATATCAACGTTTTATACATTGTGGTTTTAAAAATAAAAAATTAAATCTTTATAATTTATAATGAAAAAGTTTTCAATCTTACTTGCAGTTCTATTGGTTATTCCTTTTGTAGCCTACGCTGATGATGATGCTCCTATTAATTCTATTATCTATTCAGTGCCTTCGTTGACAATATCTCCTGAAGCGCGTGGTGCAGCAATGGGTGATATAGGTGCGGCTACAAGTGGAGATGTGTATTCTCAATTTTGGAATCCTGCGAAATACGTGTTTACAGAAAGTGATGCTGGTTTAGCATTTTCTTTTACTCCTTGGTTGAGAAGATTGGTTGATGATATAAACCTGTCCTATTTAACAGGTTATTGGAAATTTCACCCAAGAAGAGCTGTGAGTGCTTCTTTACGTTATTTCTCTTTGGGGGAGATTACGATGACTGACTCTAACGGTGAACCTCAGGGTACAGTAAGTCCGAATGAATTTGCTTTTGATGTGGCTTATTCTCAGCAATTATTTGATAATTTCTCGGCAGCAGCTGCTTTGCGGTTTATTTATTCTGACTTGAATAATGGCAGAAATTTCGCTGGTGGAAGTGAGACTTATCCAGGTATTGCATTCGCTGCAGATGTGGCTTTATATTACAAACAACCAATTTACCTAAGCTCTAGCGATGCCAATTTAGGTTTTGGGTTGAATATCTCTAATATAGGTTCAAAAATTTCATATGATGAGTTTGCAACCAGTAGCTTTATTCCTGCAAACCTACGTTTTGGAACTTCTTTCGAATACCCTATTGATGAATATCAAAAATTCTCTGTAAGTGCAGATGCTTATAAAATGATGGTTCCAACTATTAATCCTGCTAAAGTTGCTGAAAATATCAAGTATTATGACGAAATGACTTCTCTGCAAGGTATCTTCTCTTCTTTTTCTGATGCACCAGGCGGATTCAAAGAAGAAATGCAAGAAATTGCTTGGTCGATAGGAGCAGAATATGTCTATAATAATCAGTTTTTTGTACGTACAGGCTATTTCAACGAGCATAAAATGAAGGGTAACCGTAAGTTCTTTACCGTTGGTGCAGGCTTCAAATTGAATGTATTCCAGTTAGATGCTTCTTATGTTATCTCTGTAGCTCAAACGAATCCTCTTGACCAAACCTTGAGGTTCTCATTGGCATTTGACTTGTTTGGATTGCAAAATCTTATAAAATAAGATAACTATTATCAGCATGAATTTCCGAATTGGTTTTGGCTATGATGTGCATCAGTTTGCTTCTGAGCGTGACTTGTGGTTGGGCGGTATCAAAATCGACTACCCCATGGGTCTCAAAGGACATTCTGATGCCGATGTACTCATTCATGCTTTATGTGATGCTTTGCTAGGAGCTGCTAATCTACGCGATATCGGCTTCCACTTTCCCGATACCGATCCTGCCTATAAAGGTGTTGATAGCAAAGTATTACTGAAAGATACGGTTGCTCTTTTACGTCAAAAGGGGTATGAGTTAGGAAATGCTGATTGTACTGTTTGCACTGAAGAGCCCAAACTAAACCTTCATATACCCGCTATGCAGCAATGTTTAGCAGAGATTATCAATACCTCTACTGAAAATATTTCTATCAAAGCCTCTACCTCCGAAAAAATGGGCTTTGTAGGTCGCAAAGAAGGCATAACTGCTTATGTGACAGTGCTAATCTATAAGCACATAAAATAATTCTATATAGAAATATTGTTTTTTCCTGTTTTTTTGCTATATTTTTGTATCGATAATTTAGTATAAATTTAAAATTAATCGATTATGTCAGTATTAGTAGGAAAAAAAGCACCTGCATTTAATGCAAAAGCGGTGGTAAACGGTTTAGAAATAGTTGAGAATTTCTCACTTCAACAATATATAGGAGATAAATATGTTGTATTCTTCTTCTATCCAGCAGATTTTACTTTTGTTTGTCCAACTGAACTTATTGCTTTTCAGGATAAAATTGCAGAATTTGAATCACGTAATGTGGTAGTGATTGGAGCTTCAACGGATTCTGAATTTGCACATTGGAAATGGTTACAAACTCCTGATAAAGAAGGTGGTATTCAAGGCGTGAAATATCCTTTAGTTGCCGATCAAAGCTTAACTATCTCTAAAGCCTATGATGTGTTAGCAGGTGAAACAGATTATGATGATGAAGGAAATGAGATTTTTGTTGGTGAACCTAAAGCCTATAGAGCCTTATTTTTAATTGATAAAGAAGGTGTTGTGCGTCATCAATTAGTCAATGATATGCCTTTAGGTCGCAGCGTTGATGAAGTAATTCGCTTGATTGATGCTTTGCAATTTACCGAAGAGCATGGTGAAGTATGTCCGGCTAACTGGAGAAAAGGGGATGAAGCACTGAAACCAACTCAAGAAGGTATCTCTTCTTATCTTTCGCATTTGAAAGACTAAGCATTTTTTTGATTTTAATCAATTTAAACTCAGCAAAAGGTAAAATGTATCTTTTGCTGAGTTTTTTTTATCTTTTGCGCAGTTTGTAAACTTTTAAAACCTTACTTTTGCGGCCTAACTGTTTGTAAAATTTAACCCCAACACTATGTTAGTAAAAACATTTGGAGCCGCTGTTCAAGGTATTACAGCCACTATCGTCACGATTGAAGTAAACATCAGCCAAGGTATTCGATTCCTAATTGTGGGTCTCCCTGATAGCGCGGTAAAGGAGAGTCATGAGCGCATAGCCTCTGCTTTGGCTTTTATTGGGAAAAAACTTCCCCGCATGCAGGTAGTTATCAATATGGCTCCAGCAGATATACGCAAGGAAGGTTCAGCTTATGATTTACCTTTAGCTGTTGGTATATTAGCTGCATCTAAGCAAATCAGAGCTGATTTATTAGACGACTATGTTGTGATGGGCGAACTTTCTCTGGATGGAGGGATGATGCCTGTGAAAGGAACTTTGCCTATGGCTATAAAGGCAAGAGAAGAGGGCTATAAAGGTTTAGTTGTGCCTTATCAAAATGCAATGGAAGCTGCTGTTGTGCAAGGAATAGATGTCTATGGTGTGAAAAATATTGCTGATGTTATCAGCTTTTTTAATGATAAAGAATCCTTGCAGCCCCTCAAACTCTCAATGGAAGAGTTGTTTCAATCAACAGACTACCATAATGAGATTGATTTTGCAGATGTCAAAGGGCAAGAGAATGTAAAGCGTGCGTTTGAAGTGGCTGCAGCTGGCTCACATAATATTATTTTAGTGGGTCCTCCTGGTGCTGGTAAATCAATGATGGCTAAACGTTTGCCAACCATCATGCCTCCGCTTAGTTTAGAAGAAGCTCTTGAAACTACCAAAATCCATTCAGTTGCAGGAAATATGGGATATGATACAGCTTTAGTTTCGCAGCGGCCGTTTAGGAGTCCGCACCACACTATTTCAGATGTGGCTCTGGTAGGTGGGGGTGCCTATCCACAACCAGGCGAAATATCCCTTGCTCACCATGGCGTTTTGTTTTTAGATGAGTTGCCAGAGTTCAAACGCTCTGTGTTAGAGGTGATGCGGCAGCCTTTGGAAGATAGAAAAATATCCATTTCACGTGCTAAATTTTCGGTAGATTATCCTGCCAGTTTTATGTTGGTTGCATCTATGAACCCTTGTCCATGCGGTTTTCATAATCATCCTGAAAAAATATGTGTGTGTGGTTCGCAGAATGTACGGAAGTATTTGAGTAGAATTTCAGGCCCTTTGTTGGATAGAATCGATATCCACATTGAGATTGTACCTGTGCCATTTGAAAAGTTGTCAGAACAACGAGAAGCAGAAAAAAGCGAAACAATTAGGGAGAGAGTGATGAGAGCGCGAAAAATTCAAGAAGAGCGGTTTAAAAATGTAGAAGGCGTATATTGTAATGCACAGATGTCCTCAAAATTACAGAGAAAATACGCTTTACCCGATAAATCAGGTTCAGAATTGCTGAAAAATGCAATGAAAAGACTAAATTTGTCGGCTCGTGCGTACGACCGTATTTTGAAGGTATCGCGCACCATCGCCGATCTGGATAATTCCGAACAAATTTGTTCACACCATATAGCTGAAGCTATCAATTATAGGAACTTAGATCGAGAAGGATGGGCTGGGTAAACTTAATGGAACTCAGAGGCTTAATAAAGAATAAAGTAAATAAGTAGTTAAAATATGAAGTATTTTTTTATTGCAGGTGAACAGTCAGGTGATTTTCATGGCTCAACCTTAATGCATGAACTGAAAACTATTGATGAAAAATGCGAGTTTGCCTTTCTAGGAGGAGATTTAATGCGCGCTGAAGCTGGGGTTAAACCGATACGCCATATTCGAGAAATGTCTTTTATGGGCTTTTGGGCAGTTTTTAAAAATATGTCTAAAGTTTTGGATAATTTGAAAGCTTGTAAAGCCGCAATTCTCAGAGAGAAACCAGATGCTGTGGTATTAATCGATTATCCAGGATTTAATTTGCGAATTGCTAAATTTGTGCGCAAACAACTGGGGGTGCCTGTGTATTACTACATTTCTCCTTCCGTTTGGGCTTGGAAATCATATCGTGTGAAGCATATTCAACGGGATGTCACTAAACTTTTTTCAATTATCCCCTTTGAAAAGGATTTTTATGCAAAGTATAATTACGAAGTGCAATATGTAGGCAATCCTTCAGTTGACGCTATTCATGAGCATCTTGATTTATCTGAATCACGTGAAGATTATCAAAAGAAATTTTTTCTTAATGATAAACCTATTTTAGCTCTATTGCCAGGTAGCCGCAAACAAGAAATTGCTGCTTGTTTACCAAAAATGATTAGAGCTGCATCGAATTTCACAAAGTATCAGATTGTAATTTCGGGCGTGACTTCCGTTCCAACAGAGTTCTACTATGAGCACATGTGCAACCAGAATTATACAATCATCAAGCATCATCCCTATCAATTACTCCATCATGCGAATGCTGCTATCGTTAATTCGGGCACGGCAACCCTTGAAACAGCTCTAATCGGAACACCTCAAGTAGTGGTTTATCATGTAATGTTAGGTCGATTAGCCTATTGGGCTAAAAATTTACTTTTGAAAACAAAATACATTTCCTTAGTCAATATCTTGTCTCAAAAAGAAGTGGTAAAAGAACTTTATGCTCATCTTTTTACAGAAAATAATCTCGAAAAAGAACTTGCTAATATCCTTCAAAATGAGAAGTATAGAGATGCAATGAAAACTTCTTATGCTGCATTGAAAGAGCAGCTCGGAGAACCTGGGACTGCTAAACGTACTGCCACTAGTATTTATGATGATTTAACTGCAAGACAATAGTTATTACACAGTAAACATTCAATATACATATAGAAAATAAAGACTGATATTTATGATTATGCATAACTTAATATTACGTTGTTTTTATAGCTGTTTATTGCTTATACTATTGACTAGTTTTTCTTTGCAGGCTGAGAACTTTCAAGATGAGAAGCGTGTTATAGATACAGGTGCTCCCAAACAGTGGGTGCAATTAGCTTATACAACGAATGCATTGGGTTATGGTGTGAATAACTTTCTTGCAGATAATAAAGTGAAAGTTTTTTGGGGTGGGAGAGTGCACGTAAAACAAGGTGCAGCGCTGAATTATCAATATAATGTGGTTAACTTTGCTAAAGTCTTGTCTTTTGATTGTGGAGTGAATGTGGCGTGGTGGCAGACTAGTGTGAAGGAAGAGCAGTTCTTTACGTTTTCTATATTTCCTGTTTTGCGATTGAATTATCTGCAAACAAAATTCGTGGATGCGTATCTTTATTATACAGTTGCGGCTCCCTCTTATATCACTAAAACTGTTTTAGATGATATAGAAACAGGTAAACATTTTACGTTTATGGATAATATGGGCATAGGTGTCTTTATGGGGGAAAGAAAGAATTATAATCTCGAATTGAAGATTGGGCACTACTCAAATGGAGGATTATTCCCTCCAAACTGGGGTGTTAAAGTGCCTATAACGATGAATTTAGGCTATGCCTTTTAAGGATAAATAATGTCTTGTTTTTTGGTTAACCCAATAAAAAATAGTATTTTTGTGCCCGATTTAGTAATTTCAATTTTAAATATATAATAAAATGATTAAAGTAGGTATTAATGGTTTTGGTCGCATCGGACGTTTAGTTTTCCGTGCAGCTCAAGAAAGAAACGACATTCAAGTTGTTGCAGTTAACGATCCATTCTTGGATTTAGATTATTTGATTTACATGCTTCAGTATGATACTGTTCATGGTAGATTTAATGGTACAGCTGAAAATAAAGATGGCAAATTAATCGTAAACGGTAAAGAAGTAGCTTTCTTTGCTGAAATGGACCCAGCAAACATCAAATGGGGTGCTGTTGGTGCTGATTATGTTGTTGAATCAACAGGTGTTTTCACTACTATCGATAAAGCGCAAGCTCACATTAAAGCTGGTGCGAAAAAAGTTATTATCTCTGCTCCATCTAACGATGCTCCTATGTTTGTGTGTGGTGTTAACTTAGACGCTTACAAAGCTGATATGGACATTGTTTCTAATGCTTCTTGTACAACTAACTGTTTAGCTCCTATCGCTAAAGTTATGCATGATAAATTTGGTATTGTAGAAGGTCTTATGACTACTGTTCACGCTGCTACCAATACGCAAAAAACTGTTGATGCTCCATCTAAAAAAGACTGGAGAGGTGGTCGTTCTATCCTTGGTAATATCATTCCTTCTTCTACAGGTGCTGCTAAAGCGGTAGGTAAAGTTATCCCTTCTTTGAATGGTAAACTTACTGGTATGGCTTTCCGCGTTCCAACAGCTGACGTTTCTGTGGTTGACTTGACTATCCGTCTTGAAAAACCTGCAACTTATGAGGAAATTAAAGCTGCTATGAAAGCTGCTTCAGAAAATGAAATGAAAGGTATCCTTGGTTACACCGAAGATGCAGTGGTTTCAACTGACTTTACTACTGATGCTCGCACTTCTATCTTTGATGCTGGTGCTGGTATCGCTCTTAACGATAACTTCGTTAAATTAGTAAGCTGGTATGATAACGAGTGGGGATATTCTAACAAATGTCTTGACTTAATTGCTTACATGGATTCAGTAAAATAAACTAACTGATTAGTATATTATAACCCCGATAGTTTTTGAACTGTCGGGGTTTTGTTTTATAGCTACTAAAACAACTTATCCTATTTTATTGTTGTATCTTTGCAAACGTTTTTGCTTATCTATTTTGATAAGCCTTTTTATAAGAATTTTTTGAAGATGATTGAAAATCGAACTAAACATACTTACCTTTCAGACCTAGCTACTGGCGAAGAAGCCATCATTTCTAAAGTCCTTGGTAGAGGCGCATTTCGCAAAAGAATTACCGAAATGGGCTTCGTTAAAGGTAAAAAAGTAACCGTTATTAAAAGTGCCCCTTTGCTCGACCCAATTGAGTATGAGTTGATGGGATATAAAATTTCACTGAGACGAAGTGAGGCTGAATTGGTGGAAGTCGTGTCTGAAGAGCTCGCAGGTAACATCAATTTGGATAACTATCAAGGGACTATAGACGAAGCCAAACTAAAAAAATCAGCACTTGAAAAGGGCAAGATTATCAATGTTGCTCTTGTCGGAAATCCAAATAGTGGTAAAACTTCTCTTTTCAATCTTGCATCTGATTCGCACGAACGAGTTGGTAATTATGGCGGTGTGACTGTGGATGCGAAGGAAGCGCAGTTTAAACATGGGGGCTATACCTTCAATATTGTGGATCTTCCTGGTACTTATTCGATTACAGAATATACTCCTGAAGAGTTGTTTGTTAGAATGCATATTCTTGAAGATATGCCCGATATGGTTATCAATGTGGTGGATGCCTCTAACCTAGAACGAAATCTTTTCCTTACAACGCAACTTATTGATATGAATATCAAGGTGGTAATTGCCTTGAATATGTATGATGAACTGAAAAAGAAAGAGGTAGAGTTTGATTATCAATCTCTTGGGAAAATGATAGGTATCCCAATGGTGCCAACAGTTGCAACCAAGGGAACTGGATTGAAAAAACTATTTTCTAAATTGATAGAAGTCTATGAGGATAAAGACCCTATCGTGCGCCACGTTCATATCAATTATGGTAAAATGATAGAGGATAGTATCCGTGATATTCAGGATGTTATCTGGAAAAACCCTTCTTTTACTGATAAAATTTCATCCCGTTTTGTTGCCATTAAACTTCTCGAACAAGATAAAGAAGTGATGAAGATGATTAAGAAGTTACCTAATCATCAGACTATTCAAGAAGTGACCAAACAGCGAATTGATATTTTGGAGAAAGAATATGCTGAAAATTCAGATACAATTTTGACGGATGCTAAATATGGTTTTATTGACGGGGCTTTGCGTGAAACCTATAAAGATAGCAATAAACCTAAACGTATGATTCGCGAAATTGATGATCTGCTGACGCATCGTGTTTGGGGTTTTCCAATTTTCTTTTTCTTTTTATGGCTGATGTTTCAAACCACGTTCACCCTCGGGAATTATCCTATGGAGTGGATTGAATCTGGAGTTGCAGCTTTGAGCTCATGGATGAAATCAATACTGCCTGATGGCTCATTAAAAGCCTTGTTGGTTGATGGTATTATTAATGGAGTGGGTGGCGTAATCGTTTTCTTACCCAATATCTTAATCCTTTTCTTCTTTATTTCTTTTATGGAAGATTCAGGATATATGTCACGTGCCTCCTTTATTATGGATAAATTGATGCAGAAAATCGGACTGCACGGCAAATCATTTATTCCGCTTATCATGGGTTTTGGATGTAACGTACCTGCCATTATGGCTACCCGTACACTCGAAAATCGAAGCGACCGCATCCTCACCATGATTATTACTCCTTTTATGTCATGTAGTGCTCGCTTACCAGTATATGTATTGCTAATTTCAGCTTTATTTCCTGCTTATCAGGGACTTATGCTCTTTGGAATCTATCTGTTTGGGATTATCTTGGCAATTCTTACGGCTTTGTTGATGAAGAATATTGCCTTCTCTAAAAAACCAGTACCCTTTGTCATGGAATTGCCTCCTTATCGGATTCCTACCCTCTCAAATACACTCAAACATATGTGGCATAAAGGTCAGCAATACCTCAAAAAAATGGGTAGTGTGATTTTAGTGGCATCAATTATTATTTGGGCTTTGGGTTATTTCCCAAGAAATATTGAGTTTTCTACTGATTATGATGCTCAAATAGAGGCTGTGCAAAGCGATTATCTATTATCAGAAAATGAAAAAGATGAACACATACAATTTATTGAATATGCTCAAGAGGCCGAACGCCAAGAAAAATCATATATAGGAATGCTAGGACATGCGATTCAACCTATCATGTCGCCTCTCGGATTTGACTGGAAAATGGGAGTGAGTTTGATTAGTGGTTTGGCTGCCAAGGAGATAGTAGTTAGCACAATGGCCGTACTTTATCAATCGGGCGATGAAACAGATTCCAATGAAACTTTAAAACAGAGGTTAATGGAACAAAAACATACATCTGGAGAGCTGAAAGGAGAAAATGTATATACCCCTCTCACAGCCTTAGGTTTCATGTTGTTTATCTTGATTTATTTTCCTTGTGTAGCTGTTATTACGGCTATACAAAAAGAGGCTAATTGGAAATGGGCTGTGTTCACTATGGTTTATACGACAGGCCTAGCCTGGTTTGTAGCATTTCTAGTACATCAAATCGGAAGTTTATTGTAATTATTAACGTATCATTATCATATGTTTTTTAACTAAAAATCTATCATCATGATTTCTTTTACTTTTTCCTTAATCCTGCTAATTGTAGGCTATATACTCTACAGCAGGGTGGCAGAACGTGTGTTTGTAATAGAACCAAGTCGATTAACACCCTCTATCCAAAACCCTGATGGAGTGGACTATGTCCCTCTTCCTTGGTGGAAAGCTTTCTTAATTCAATTTCTAAATATTGCTGGTTTAGGTCCCATTTTCGGAGCAATTATGGGTATTATGTTTGGACCAGCAGCATTTTTATGGATAGTCCTCGGAACAATCTTCGGAGGTGCAGTTCATGACTATTTTTCAGGAATGATGTCTGTTCGTGCCAATGGTGCCAGTCAGCCTGAATTGATTGGTGCTGAGTTGGGTAAAAGCGTGAAAGTCTTTATGAACGTGTTTTCCATTGGATTGATGGTGCTCGTAGGGGCTGTATTTGTGTCAGGACCTGCTGTTTTGCTCAACAATATGACTCCTAATTTACTATCTACTACTTGGTGGATAGTCATCATTTTTGCCTATTATACATTGGCAACTCTTCTTCCTATTGATAAAATCATCGGTCGTATTTATCCTGTGTTTGGTGTTGCTTTGTTGTTTATGGCAGTTGGTATTATGGTCGCGATGTATTGGAATAATGCACCTGTACCTGAATTTACTGCTGGTTTTGCCAATCAACATCCTCAGGGATATCCTATTTTCCCAATGATGTTTGTTTCTATCGCATGCGGTGCTGTTTCTGGTTTTCATGCCACACAATCTCCTTTGATGGCACGCTGCATTCAGAATGAAAAGTATGGCCGACAGGTGTTTTATGGAGCTATGGTGGCAGAAGGAATAGTGGCATTGATTTGGGCAGCAGCGGCAGCAAGTTTCTTTGGTTCCATTGATGGACTGCAAGAGTTTGTTGGCAAACTGGCTCCTACTGAAAATAAAGCAGCAGTGGTAGTCGACATCATTGCCAAGTCTTGGTTAGGTCCAGTGGGTGGCATTCTCGCACTCTTGGGCGTAATTGCAGCTCCTCTCACCACTGGTGACACAGCTTTACGATCTGCACGCCTGATGACTGCTGATTTCATGAAATTCAATCAAAAATCGTTGAAAAATCGGTTGATACTTTCTATTCCGATTTTCGTGCTGACTTTTATCATTCTTCAACTTAACTTTGATGTTATTTGGAGATATTTTGCTTGGTGGAATCAAACATTATCTGTCTTCACACTCTGGGCAATTACAGTTTATTTAACGAAACGTAAAAAATTCTATGGTATGTCCTTGATACCTGCTTTGTTTATGACAGCTGTGACTGTCACCTATATTCTGTTGGCTGATGAAGGTTTGGGTCTCTCTCCATTAGTGTCTTATTCGATAGGAGGAGTGGTGACAATCGGGACTTTAGTGCTGTTTTATATCAAAAAAAAGAAATTTGAAATTATAGTTTAATTTATTGATTATTAGATAGATACTGAGATTTATGTATTCTAATGTTAAGAATATGCTACTTGTTTTAAATAAATAGTTTATTTTTACAGCTGAAAAAATCTATTATCAACTAAATATTTGAAAACGAATGTCAGTTCATATTAAGAAAATAAATACCAAAAAGGATTTGAAAAAGTTTGTGTGGTTTGGTATCAATATGTATAAAGATAGTCCTTACGCTGCTCCTCCTTTGTTGTTTGATGATTTAACAAATCTTACAAAAGGGAAAAATCCAGCTTTAGAATTTTGCGAAACAGCCTATTTTTTAGCTTATAAAGGAAGGAAAATAGTAGGCCGTATTGCTGGGATTATCCATCCTATTGCTAATGAAACTTGGAGTCATAAGCACGTGCGTTTCGGTTGGGTCGATTTTATTGATGATGCTGAAGTGGTAGATGCACTTTTTGATGCTGTAATTACTTGGGCAAAAGCTAAAGGAATGACGCACTTACATGGACCTCTTGGATTTACCGATTTTGATAATGAAGGAGCTTTGATACACGGTTTCGACCAAATGAGCACGATGGCCACCATCTACAATCATCCTTATTATATTGAACATTACGAACGAATGGGTTTTGAGAAAGAGGTGGATTGGAAAGAGTATTTGGTGACTGTTCCACAAGAGTTTCCTGATAGGTATTTTAAATTTGCAGATATAGTCAAACAAAAATACAATTTAGAGGCGGTTAAAATTACCTCTAAAAAGATGGTGGTTGAGAAATATGCTAAAAAAATCTTTTACCTTTTGAATTTAACCTACAAAGATTTATTTGGATTCACGCAACTCAATGATGACCAAATTTATTTCTATATTAAATTGTATTTCAGCTTTTTCCGTTTAGATACCTTGGTTTTAGTGGTGGATGAAGATGATAATCTGGTTGCTTTAGGAATTGCGATGCCAAGTTTTACCAAAGCACTTCAAAAAGCAAAAGGTAAACTCTTCCCCTTCGGTTGGTATTATATGCTACAAGCTTTGCGAAAAAATGATTTACTTGATTTATACCTGATGGCAGTGCATCCATTTTATCAAAATAAAGGAGTCAATGCTATTTTATTTGCGGAGATGATGCCTAATGCGGCTAAAAATGGATATAAATTCGCAGAGACTAATCCTGAATTAGAGACTAATATCAAAATGTCGTCGCAATGGACTAGTTTTGAGCATGTTCATCATAAAACAAGGCGAATTTTTATCAAAGAAATATAACATTATACATGTAGAAAAGTGATAAAGCGATTTGATTTTTTAGTGATTGGGAGTGGTATAGCGGGGATTAGTTTTGCCCTGAAAGCCAGTCAGTACGGCACAGTAGCATTGCTCAGCAAAACTGCTTTGGATAATACCAACACTTCGTATGCGCAAGGTGGTATTGCAACTGTGATGTATAGTCCAGATAGCTATGAAAAGCATATCGCCGATACGCTGGATGCTGGTGATGGTCACTGCGATTTGGAGGCCGTGAAAAAAGTGGTGGAAGAAGCTCCAGCTCAAATTGAAGAATTGCTTAACTGGGGTATTGATTTCGATAGAGATAATACAGGCAAATTTGACTTGCACAAGGAAGGTGGGCATAGTGAGTTTCGGATTTTACATCATAAAGATAATACAGGTTATGAAATTCAGCAGGCTTTGATTCGTCGTTTGCGTCAAGAGAAAAATGTAACGATTTTTGAAAATCATTTTGCAATTGAAATTCTGACTCAGCACCATTTAGGCGAAGTAGTAACCATGCATACGCCTAATATTGAATGTTATGGTGCTTATGTTTTAGACCAACGCACCAACCATATACATCGCTTTTTGTCGAAAGTTACCCTCTTGGCTACGGGTGGAATAGGCAGCGTTTATGCCACCACTACCAATCCTGATATTGCTACTGGGGATGGCATTGCGATGGTTCATCGTGCACGTGGCGTGATTAAAGATATGGAATTTGTGCAATTTCATCCCACTGCCTTATTTCATCGAAAAGAAAAGCCTAACTTCCTGATAACAGAAGCGATACGTGGTTATGGTGCCGTGTTGCGTACAAAAGATGGCAAGGAGTTTATGCATAAATACGATAGACGAGGGTCGTTGGCTCCACGTGATATTGTTGCTCGTGCCATTGATAATGAGATGAAAATCAGAGGGCATGAATATGTATATTTGGATGTTACGCATAAAGATTCGGAAGAAACGATAGAGCATTTCCCCAATATTTATAAAAAGTGCATGCAGCTAGGTATTGATATCACAAAGGATTATATACCTGTTTCGCCTACGCAACACTATGTCTGTGGAGGAATAGCAGTAGATTTGAATGCACGTTCTTCCATCAATCGACTATATGCTGCGGGCGAATGCTCCTGTACTGGACTTCATGGAGCTAATAGACTGGCTTCCAATTCTTTAATTGAAGCGATAGTCTATGCAGATGCAGCTGTGAGGGATGCGGTAAAACATCTGCCAACATATAAATGGAATGAATTGATTCCAGCTTGGAATGATGAAGGCACTAAGCTGCCCGAAGAGATGGTTCTGATAACGCAAAGTTTTAAGGAAGTGGAGCAAATTATGAGCACCTATGTTGGTATAGTGCGATCTAATTTACGTCTGCAACGAGCCATGAATCGCCTCGGAATTTTATATAAGGAGACCGAAGATTTATTTGATAGATCGGTTGTTTCACGTGAATTATGCGAATTAAGAAATGTGATAAGTGTATCCTATCTTATTATCAAACAAGCAATTAAAAGAAAAGAAAGTAGAGGTTTGCATTATACTGTAGATTATCCAAAAAAGATGTATATTAGCAAGTGAATTGTTGAAAAGTGGATGTCCTGATAATCAATGAGATAGAAAAATAAAATGAAAAATTTGCGCTTAATATTATGTATGATGTGGTTGGTTTTTGCTTTACCTACCGTATTGTTAGCGCAATCTTACTCCAAACCCTCGGTGGTACGTATTGATAGTGGTGCACAATTATCACAAAAAGATCAATTTAAGAACTCTCAACAAAATCCATCAAATACCACAGATGATTTTGTCTATTATACCTCATCATCAGGTATTTACATTAGTTTCCAAAAAGCGAATAATGATGTCAAGCTTTTTGCTTTAACGGGGCAAGTGTTGTGGAGTGGAGAGTTGGTTTCAGGTAAGTTTTATATACCAACGGGTGAAGGGATTTTCTTTTTAAGGGTGAATAATAAAACCCACAAAATTAGTTGTAAATAATCTATAATGCTGAAAATAAGATGATTAAACATATAGTGTTTTTTAAATTAGTAGATGAATTAGACGGGATGTCAAAAGTAGATATTCAAAATAAATTAAAAACTGACTTAGAAAGCTTGGTAGATAGTATTCCTGAGTTGCGTTCCATGGAGATAGGAATGAATCACGCGGATGCTCCAGAAGTAAACTTTGACCTATCGTTAATTTCTGTTTTTGATGATATGGCGGGTTTAGAAGCCTATATGGTACATCCTGATCATCAGAAAGTTGCGGAATTTTTAGCCAAAGTAAAAAAAGACCGAGCTTGTATAGATTACGAATTTTAGTACGATAAGAAGAACGTAAACAACTAATATTGTTTACTGAAATTTGATATTTTAACCCATTTATTCTGTTTGTTATGTGGAAAGATTTTCTATTCTTTTCGGCTTCGCAGCGCGTTGCTGTATTACTTCTGTTAAGTTTAATTTTTATAGTGATATTGGCAAATATGATTTTGCCCCACTATGCCTATCAGCCCATCAATTTGAATGATTCCATCTATCAAGCTGAATTTGAGTTATTTAAGAGTAGCTTGAAAGCCAAAGAATATCCAAAACAGCGCTATCCATCTCATTCCTCATTCTACCCTCAAAGCAAACAATTTAACTCTTATCCTCAAGCCCAGTTAAAACAACTATTTACTTTCGATCCCAATACCCTAGATTCAGCAGGTTTTGTCTCCCTTGGATTAAAACCCTATATAGCATCCAATATATTAAAATACAGAGCAAAAGGTGGAGTATTTCAAGACAGAACATCCTTTGCAAAAGTATATGGTATCAGCGATGAGCAGTTTGCAGAATTAGAGGAATATATTTGTATAGCAGAGACACACGACCGTGTGTCTGTACAGGAGCAAAACCCAAGCGTCTCCCTCAACACCGCTACCCCCGAAGATCTCATGCAAATCAAAGGTATAGGAAAAAGCTATGCGAATTCGATTATCCGTTATAGACAGCTATTAGGAGGCTATATTCGCATCACACAGCTAAAAGAAATTTACGGCATGAACGAAGAAACCTACGAAAAAATTCATCCCTACCTCACAATCGACAGCACCAATATCCAGAAAGTCAAGATTAACATTGCCTCCATCGAAAAGCTCAAAGCTCATCCCTACATCAACTTTTACCAAGCCAAGCAAATCTACGAGCACCGCAGAAAAGTTGGCAAACTCAGCTCTATAGATGATTTGCGTCATCTGTCTGAGTTGACGGAAGAGGATTTGGAACGGATAGCGGGGTATGTGGAGTTTTGATGGTGATGGGAAAGTTTGGAAGTTTGTCAAGTTAGAAAGTGGGGGAGTGTCGTTTAAGACATCAGTTTGTTAATTTTATTTTGCCACTCGTCTTCAAACACTACTTGGAATTCAAAACCACAGTCTGGAAATTCATCAAACAATTCTTTCCATTCCTTTTTTGAACCCAGTTCGTTGCATAGCGCAAAAACGTCTTGTTTATATTTTGTATCCTCGTTTTTTAGATGAATACCTTTTGTTTCTAAAACATAAACAGTTCTGTAATCGTCTTTATCAATTTGCCTATCTGTTGCAATAAAGTCGGGATAGATTTTATTACGTTTCCAACCTTGAATATGGTAATCTTGCCTACTCATATTGCGATACCACCATAACAACTTTTCTTGCTCATCCAAGTAAATGGCAACCGATTTTTCCAAATCATTGATGTTTTCTTCAGGGACATAATCAAATAAAGATCTTTGAATAGGAGTGTTGTCATTTCGAACTAACTGTCTGTTGCTTTTTACTTTTATTCTTGAAGGTAACACAAATCCGCCTTTGTCTTTAATTAAGAAGAAACAAAGTTTTTTATCGGTAATCATTTTTCTAAAAACTTGTTCTGATAAGCGGTTACGCTCTTTGTCCAAAATCTTTTTCAGTTCTTCTATGATGAAAACAAAATTGGTTGCAACCGTTTCACGGTCATATTTTGCTTGTAATAAATCAATTGCTTTTTTGCCAATTTGAAAGCAATACCAAGGGTTAGGAACTATTTCAGTTATCTGTCTTGTCAGAAAAACTTCGTCTATTTCTAATGTTCCTGTTTTTTCTGCTCTGCCTATTTCTCTTAGCAATTCCTGTTCTTCGTTGCTCAAACCCAAAACAATTTCTTGTTCTTTGCTCAACTTGTTTTGCAACGAAAGATTTTGGATTTCATCAATGTTGATGTCTTCCCAATCAATATCACTTAAAATATCAATTTCAAAATTCAGGTTTCGCCAGCTTTTTTCTTCTTGAATAACGAATTTTGGCAAATATATTTTTCCCTCGAACTTTTTAAAGCCCGAACGATACTGCATTTCACGTTCTTTTAAACTACCTGTATCTGTCCCTATTTCATCGCTTACAATTCTTCCTGCAATATCGCCTAATCCTTCATCTTCTAATCCCTTTTTGATATCACTAACCAATGATTTTGCATTTTGACGGAATGTGAAAACATAACATTCATCCAAATCTTGTACTTGAGTTTTTCTTGCAAAAGGTTGTCTTAAAATACGTCCAACCAATTGCGTAATTCCTGTTGCTGAGCTCGGATTGGTAAGTATTGTAAGCACATAGGCAAATGAACAATCCCATCCTTCTTGTAAGGCTTGTTTGGTAATGATATAACGAATTTCGCAATCTTGAGCAAATAAATCAATCCCTTCAATATCGTCCTTTTCGCTTGATTTGATGGCGATATGACTTTCTGGGACATTGCATTTTTTAATTAAATATTCTTTTGCATCTTCTGCGTGAATGAATTTCTTGTCTCGTTGGTCTTTTCCTGTTCTCTCAACCTGTATTAAGCAGATTGGACGAATATACTCGCCTGTGTTAGCATCATATTCTTTAGCTTTTTTCTCTAAAGCATTTCGTTTTTCATAACTTGCTAACAAAGTATCTTGCCAATCCAAACTTGTTTTGTTGGTCAAGTGAATATCTAACTTTATCATTTCTTCTTCATGCAATTCACGACCTGTAATTTTTACCAATTCATTGCTGTTTGGTGGCGGTGTTGCTGAAAGTTCAAGTATGAATGATGGATTAAAATTGCGTATAGTATCTCTTGCCAATTTACCGTAAGCACGGTGTCCTTCATCAATCACAACAAGTGGACGTAAGACTTTTAAAGTGTTGCCCAATGAAGTCTTTATTTGTGTGCCAAATATTTCTATTTCGCTTGTGAAACAATCCAAATTTGGAATAAGTTCTTTTAGTTTTTTATGTCCTTCAAAATCATCTTCTCTTGGAAAGAAATCGGTAAATCCACCTTGATCACGGAATACTTTTAGTGTTTCTTTGTTTTGACGGTTTGCAGAAGGTAACATCAATAGTAATACAACCAAATGTTCTTCCACATCCAAGCGGTTAAACATTTCTGTTTTCTCAATTATCAATGTTCTTCCACCACTTGAAATGTCTAAAACCTGTCTGTATGGGTGATTCCTGTCCTTTAATGCTTTTATGGTTTGACGATAAATTTGTGTGGACGGAACAACCCAAAGTACCAAACCTGTTTGGCATTTCAAATATGTTTTTTGGATACTATCAATAGCGTGGCAAGCCAGTAAGGTTTTACCGCCACCTGTCGGCACTTTCAGGTAAATGTCGGGCATAGGTTCTTCCAAGCCGTTTGTTTTAGAACTGTAAACAATACGACCTGTCGATTTTTCCCAAGCCTCTTTTGGGAAATTAATATGTTTTGCTAAATGCGGTTTGAGTTCGGCAATTTCTTCAAACTCTTTTTTCGCATCAGCCAAAGCACCCAAATAATCTTTGAGTTCCTTTAAAACCTTATCCTGATAGTGCTTTAATTTCATTACTTCTGTATTCTATAAATTTCGTAAGGCAACTGGCAAAAATCAATTCTGTATTCCAAACAAGTGTAATCGTCCACATATTTTGCAGGTGCAAAAACCAATCGTTGTTTACCTTGGAATTTTGG
>CAYVWK010000013.1:23607-26079 GCA_964455235.1 uncultured Paludibacter sp. | reverse complement strand
CATTCACCCAAAAAACACATACCCCATCACAATAGCTGCTATAATTCCTGCCAAGTCGGCGAGCAATCCACAGCCTAGCGCATAGCGGGTGTTTTTGATGCCTACGGAGCCAAAATAGACTGCTAACACATAGAATGTGGTTTCGGTGGAGCCTTGTACGATGCAGGATAAGCGTCCTACAAAGGAATCCACACCGAAGGTCGTCATCGAATCTATCATCATGCCGCGCGCACCACTTCCGCTCAAGGGTTTCATCAAGGCGGTGGGCAAGGCGCCTACAAAATCAGTATTAACACCTAAAAAGGCAAAGAAATTTTCTACTCCGCTGATAATGAAATCCATAGCACCTGATGCTCTGAATACGCCTATGGCTAATAATATTGCTATCAAATAAGGAATGATGCCTATCGCAACCTTGAACCCTTCTTTTGCTCCTTCAATAAACGACTCATATACATTCACTTTGCGGATGGCTGCCATCAACACAAAGGCAATAATTACCGAGAAAAGGATGAAAGCTGCTGCTACATTGGAATAGAGCGAGAGTTGCTCTTTAGGTAACTGCATCAGAAAATAAATTAATCCTGCCACCAAAGTAATCATTCCACCTATAGTTAAAAGGATGGTTTTATTGAAGATGTTGATTTTCTGCATAAAAGCTACACTCAGAAATCCCACCAAGGTAGAGAAAAAAGTGGCGATTAAGATGGGTAGAAATATATCTGAAGGGTTGGCTGCTCCTAATTGAGCCCGAAACACCATGATGCTAATGGGGATGATGGTGAGCCCAGAGGTGTTCAGCACCAAAAACATAATCATCGGATTAGAGGCTTTTTCTTTATCAGGATTGATTTCCTGTAGCTCACGCATCGCCTTCAAACCCATAGGAGTTGCGGCATTGTCAAGCCCCAACATATTGGCTGAGATATTCATGAAAATACTCCCCATCGCTGGATGGTCTTTGGGAATATCAGGAAAGATTTTTGAGAAAAATGGCGCAACTAAACGAGAAAAAGCTCGTATCACACCACCATTTTCGCCTATTTTCATGATACCCAACCATAAAGATAGTACACCAGTCAAGCCCAACGATATTTCAAAACCAGTTTTGGCAGATTCAAAGGTTGAATTGACTATTTCCGTGAATATCTGTGTGTTACCAAAGACGAAAGTCTGAATGCAAGCTATTACAAAGGCAATCAGCAAAAATCCTATCCATATATAATTGAGAATCATTCTTTAATTTTTGTTGTTGAAATGGCGCTACAAAGTAAATAAAAATAAAATTACTACCATAAAAATTTTTAGATTAAACCTTTTGTTAAATTTGTCGTCTGCTTTGGTCGGTCTAATTTTTAATCAAAAAAGATGATTCTTCAACACAAAATTCATAGATTTTCCCTCCTTGTTCTTGTTTTTTTTAGCTTAAATACATATGCTCAAAACTCCATTCAATCAACAGTTTTTGATGCTGATAATGGCGAAACTTTGGAGATGGTAACCGTACGCCTGTTAAATTTACCCGATTCCTCTTTTGTGCAGGGCGTTCAAACGGATAGTAAAGGTAGCTTTACGCTTTCTAAAGTGAAACGTGGTAATTATGTATTGGTGATTAGCTCGGTAGGGTACAATGATTATCAAGAAAATATCCGCATGGAGCGCAAAGACATCATTCTAAAATCCATTAAACTGAAAGAAAATGTGCAGTTGCTCAAGGAGTTAGAAGTGCGTGGGACTGCGGCTCAAATGGTGGTTCGAGGAGATACGTTAGAATATAACGCCTCTGCTTATAAAATTCAAGAGCAGGATGTTGCAGAAGATTTGCTCAAAAAACTGCCAGGTGTAGAGATAAGTCAGGATGGAAAAATCACGGTTAACGGACAAGAAATCAAGAAGATAAAAGTTGATGGCAAGAAGTTTTTTGATGGAGATATTGAAATGGCTACCAAAAATCTTCCAGCGGATATGATAGAGAAAATTCAGGTTTTGGAAGAGAAATCGGATATGGCGAAACTAACTGGTTTTGAGGATGATGATACAGAGCGTATCATCAATTTAACAACCAAACCTAACCGTAGAAAAGGGATATTTGGAACCATTACAGGTGGTGGGGGATTGGATACTGAAAATCTATTTCGATATAATGGCAATGCCAATCTTAATATAATGGATGAGCTTTCTCAGACTTCAATCATAGGTGGTGCAAACAATGTTAATGTAGCTCGTAGTGGGCGTGGTAGAGGTTCGTGGGGAGCTAATAATGGCATCACTTCAACCCAAAATTTAGGCATCAACAACAATACAATCTTAAATGATAAATTCAAAATTGGAGGTGATGCATCCCTTAATCATTCAAGAAATTATAGCGAAACAGATAGTAATAAAGAGAGTTATCTAAAAGGTTCTACTTTTAATGATTCTACTTTTAATGCCTCTAAATCAGATAATTATACTGCTAATATGCGTTTGGAG
>CAYVWK010000013.1:0-23507 GCA_964455235.1 uncultured Paludibacter sp. | reverse complement strand
TTGTGGAACAATAAAAATATGTTAGAAGCGGTGGTTTCATTCAGCACGAATAAGCAGCAGAGCGATAAAGATCAGTATCAAGCAGCAGATACCACCTCTTTTGGAAGGCAAAATCCGAGTGATTATACGGAGTATGTGGATGAATATAGCAATAGTTTCAACAATCGTTTTTACCGTGAAACAGCTGAGTTAAATTATAACTATGCTGATGAGCGTATGCGTGTAACCATGGGTTTAAAAGCCGAACCTTCACAGACTTACAGTCAGACTTTATATAAAGATGGCTCTGTTAGGGATGTGAAAAATGAAGTGTTTAACTTTGCTCCGACTGCACGTTTTCAGTACAATTTTAGGACTAAAGAGTTTTTACGCATAGATTATAGAGGTATGACCCGTCAGCCGTCTATTAACCAAATGCAGCCTGTTAAAAATAACGATAATTTGATGTATGAAACAGTAGGAAATCCTATCTTAAACCCTGCTTTTCAAAGTAATGTCCGATTGATGTACAGCAATTTCAATGAAAAAACATTCTCCTCTTTTAGTACTTGGCTTTCAGGTAATTTTGTGAAAGATGCCCTGATAACCAATCGTATTTATGATAGTTCAGGTAAGCAATACACCCAAACCGTGAATGCAAAGGAATTACCCCTAACTTTTAATGGCAATGTGATGTTTAATACTCCTCTGATACAGAAGCGATTACATTTCAATACCAATACAAGTTTGGGCTATAATACCAATTACGGTTACACCTCTAAAGGTTTAGATGTTGAGACCATCGACATAGAAAATTTGCCTTTAGGTGATATGAGTTTTACGCGTCGTTACAATGGTTCAGAGCAATTATCTTTAACTTTTACACATGATGTTATTGAGCTAGGAGCACGAGGTGTTTTTAGGTATTCCAATTCTCATAATAATTTAAGCGACAAAACCACCGAAACCTTTGATTGGACAATAAGAGGCAATGCAGTGCTTCGTTTACCTTATGACATCAGCATCAGTAGTGATATAAATTACTCAAACAGAGCAGGTTATTCCAACTTCGATTTATCAGAAATACTTTGGAATGCATCCATTGATAAGTCATTATTCAAAAAGAAAGGCACTCTATCTCTTCGTTGGGATGATATTTTACGTCAGCGATTGAATATCCGCCAAGTAGTTGATGACAACTCCGTATCCTTCACCCGCTACAACACCCTCACCTCTTATTTTATGCTTAGTTTTAGCTATAAAATTGGCAGTTTTGGAGGTGGAAATAGGGAGGCGAATGCGTCATCTTCGGGCCGTCGTGGTGCTCCTTTATCATCTAATTACTAAAAAGTAAAACTAAAAATATATCTTTGCAAGCCTAGAGATATACTATAGTGAATTTTTAAGATGATTTCTTTGTCATGAAAAACTTACTCATAACGATACTATTCATTTCCATTTTTCCTTTTGTCAGTAGTTCAATTGATACTGCATCGTATCGCTTCCATACTATGCCTGAAACATCTTATTATGGAGGGATTCATAGCATAGCAAAGGATAGCATTGGACGAATGTGGTTTAGTGGCTATGATGTGATTTTTATGTATAATGGTAATGATTTTATACAGAAAAATGACCTTATAGCGAATATCCTCCCTAATTCTTATTGGACGTATGGACAGGTTGTGACGGATAATGAGAATAAATTGTATGTAGGGAGTAATCATGGTTTGTTGCAATTAAATTATCAAACACAAAAATTTAATCGTGTTTTAGATGGAAATATAGGTTCTTTACAAACAGATCAAGATGGCCGTGTTTGGATGATTAGAGACAATAAAATACAATCTTTTTCAGATGGGCTGTTTGACCGTATTACGGAATATCCTCTTCCTTCAGAAATTGATATTATAAGTATGACTCTACTTTGTACGAATAAAAATAATGTCTTTATTGCCTCTGAAGGTCTAATTTATGAGTTAGATAAAGATAGTAAATCTTATAATAGAATTATCAGTTTACCTGTAAATGATATCATAAGAGACATGGTAGAATTTAATGATTCTTTCTACATTTTAACGCATATAAGTGGTTTGTATCAATACGATTATGAAGGAAATTTAGAGGAACATTTTAATTTATCACGTGATTTTGGTAAATCGGCAAGTACAAAAAAATTATATCTTGATTCTGATAATGTGCTATGGATTGCGACCCAATCAGGTTTATTTTTGCTAGATCCTTTTACTTCAGATTTGCATCATTTACGTTTCAATTTTCACTATACCTATTCTATTCCTAATAACTCTATTTGGTCTATTTATCCCGACCCAGATGGAGGTGTCTGGATAGGGACTTATGGTGGGAAATTAGCATATATGACCTTCCTTGATAATAATATTAATTTTTATAAAGCCTCACCAGAGGGGCTAAATCATCCTATTGTAAGTTGTTTTGAAGAGGATAAAGACGGGAATTTATGGATAGGAACTGAAGGTGGAGGGTTGAATTTTTGGAATAAAACTACCAGTCGTATTTCTTACTATACACAAGAAAACAAGACAGGTATTCTTTCTAATATGATTAAGAAGATTTTTTATGATGAGTCTGATAATTCTGTGAAGATTTCTACTTTTAATGGAGGAATGGCTCGCTTTGATGATAAGAAAAAGCGTTTTATTGATTTGGAAATGCGTCATCCGCAAACATATCAGCAATTGAGCGTATATGATTTTGTTGTGGAGGATGGAGTGGGTATTTGGATGTCTAATCCAGATGCAGAGTTGATGTATAAAGACTTAAAGACGAATCGTATTTCAACTGTGTATTTATCCGATACTAAAGGGAAACTAATACGCCCCCAAATTGAAACTCTTTTTAAGCATACAGGTGGCAATATCTGTTTAGTGACGCATAATGGAGCGTATATAGTAGATGCAACTACACATAAAGTAATCAAGCGTCATTATATTGAAGATGCACCTTATGCCGTAAATAATCTGTGTTCGTATCATGTAGCTTCAAATTCGGATATTTGGTTTGGTACACGTGGTGGAGGTGTCAATCGTTTAGAAAAAGATGGTAGTTATACCAACTATGCCGAACATAAGGGCTTAGATGGTAAAACTGTGTTTGGTATATTAGAAGATGATGTAACACATAATATTTGGTTTAGTACCAATAAAGGTTTGTATTATTATGATGCTAAGACTGATAGCATTATGCATTCTCAAATTGATCATACAAAACTTTGTGGAGCATTTTATGTCCGTTCTTGCTTTAAAACATCAAAAGGAGAGATGTTATTTGGTGGAACAGATGGGTTTATCATGTTTACGCCATCTAAAATTCAATATAATAACCAAGAACCTAAGGTGTTTTTTACGGACTTACGCATCAATAATAAGAGTGTAGATCCTGGTGTAGAAAAATCTCCTTTAAATCAAGATATATCTACCTATACTTATACCAATTCTCGTAAGAATAAAATCAAATTAACACACAAACAAGCTAATATTGAAGTGTGCTTATCAACAAATAGTTATTTGTATGGAGAGAAAAATCAATATGCTTATAGGATGAAGGGTTTGTCAGATGAGTGGAATTACCTTCCTGTGGGACAAAAAACAATACAGTTTTTTAATTTACCCGCAGGTAATTATTTATTTGAAGTTAAAGCAAGTAATAATGATGGCATTTGGGGAAGGGATCTAACATCTTTATATTTTGTAGTGGCACCATCTCCCTTATTATCTGTGTGGGCATATATTATATACTTCCTTCTTTTACTTTATATAGCCTATTTTATTTGGAGATATTTTACAAATAAGAAAATTTTCAAGAATAGATTAGAGTTGGAGCAATTGAAAGAACAGAATATGCGTCAGTTAACACAAGCACGTATCAATTTCTTCACTAATATATCACATGATTTAAAAACACCGCTTACTTTAGTTGTCGACCCTTTGAAGCGATTAAAGGAGTATTTACCCGAGGATAAATCTTTGCATGCCTATATTCAACTCATTGAGAAAAATGTGATGCGTATTCAGCGCATGATTAGTCAGTTACTGCAATTTAGAGAGATTGAAAGTCAGAAAATAACTCTTGATTATCAACCAGGAGATTTAGTACAATATATATATGATATTTTCTCGCTGTTTGAATTGTATGCAAATAAAAAGGGCATAGAAACGGAAATCAACAGTGACTTAGATACATTTTATACTAAATTTGATCATGATGCTATAGAGAAAATCTTTACGAATTTATTCTCTAATGCCATCAAATACACATCTAACAATGGTTTTGTTGGAGTGAAAATAAGACATACGAATCAAGAAGAACTTCTTCAATCTGAATTATTACCTGATACTCAAAATCAGTACATATCTATATCAGTAACCAATACAGGAGTCGAAATTCCTGTAGATAAGCAAGATCAGATTTTTGAATCTTTCAACCGTTTAACAGATGGCAAGTTGCTTATTGAAGAGGGTACAGGTTTGGGATTAGCTATAGTAAAAGAGTTAGTGAGTAGTTTGGAAGGTTCTATTGCGCTTTCATCAGGTGATGATAAAGTTAATTTTACAGTTATTCTTCCCTTTATTCTCAATATAGAAAAAACCAAGAGTGAGGTGGTTTCTTACGAATATACCATCTCAGAAATAGATAATATTCTAGCTGAAACTTCTGAAATGCAACTCAATGAAAAGCGTAGTCGTAAAACTTACAGTATAGTTGTAGCGGAGGATGATAATGACTTACGTGCTTACATGGAGCAGTGTTTATCTGAAAATTATAATGTTTATACAGCAATAAATGGAAATGAAGGTATAGCTATGACGGAGCGAGTTCGCCCACATATCGTCATTACAGATTTACGTATGCCTGTTGTGGATGGCTTTGAGGTGTGCCGTATTTTACGTTCAAATATCAAAACCAGCCATATCCCTATTATTGCTTTGTCTGCATTAGGAAAGAATACTAAAGATAAGATACTCGCATTAGAATCAGGAGCTAATGTATTTATAGATAAGCCTTTTGATATGGATTTTTTGCTGAAACAGGTAGAAAATCTCATTAAAAATCAAAATGAACTGAAAGAGTTGTATAGTAAGAAGTTTATAGCAGAACCTTCTAAGCTGACTATTTCTTCTATGGATGAAAAGCTTCTTCAGGATGCATTGGAGTATATCGAACAAAATATTAGTAATAGCGAGTATAATGTAGATGATTTTGCTTCGGACATGGCAATAGGTCGTACACTATTATACCAAAAAATTAATGATATTACAGGAATGTCTATCAAAGAATTTATCATGGATATACGATTGAAACGTAGCGCGCAATTGCTAAAAGAATCGGATTTAACCATAGCTGAAATTGCAGATCAAACTGGATTTGTAAACCCAAAATACTTCAGTGTTTGCTTCAAAAAGCATTTTGAACTTACCCCATCAGAATTTAAAAAGAAGTCTTAATGGCTTCTTTTTTTTTTACGTAAAGGCCTGTTTTTAAGCATTTCTGTACAAACTGAAACCATTTTTGAATAAAGTCGTAACCTCTTCAGTTAGCTTTTGAGTTACTTTTGTTGCGTAGATTTTTCATAAACTGGAAATCTCATATCAAACAATAAAATAACACACTCATGAAAACAACAAAGGAAAACACAGAAATTCGATCCCCTTCTTGTAGGTCGGAACACTCAGAAAGAAAAAACATTTATAGTTTAAATAATTATCTTATAATGAATTAAAATATGAAATTACACAGAATTTTAAAAAAATGCTTGGTCGTATCGACTTTATTCCTTTTCTCTGCATTGCAGTTTACTGCTATGGCGCAACAAGGTCAGTTGAGAATAAATGGGACAGTCGTTGACGCACAAGGTGATGCTCTAGTTGGTGTAACAGTTAGAGTGAAAAGTGGAATACAAGGTACAATTACCGATTTTGATGGTAAATACAACCTACAAACTCCACCCTCATCAACCTTAGTATTTAGTTATGTTGGATTTGCGGAGCAACAAGTCGTAGCTACCAAATCTGGCACTATTAATATTACGATGCTTGAAGAAGATGCTATGCTTGAAGAGGTAGTTGTAGTAGGTTATGGTACTATGCGTAAAAAGGACTTGACGGGTGGTCTTTCAGTAGTAGGTAAAGAGCAACTGGACATGGTTTCTACCACCAACTTAATGGATAGATTAGTTGGACAAGTGGCAGGTCTAAATATTACTACATCGAATGCTGCACCTGGAAGTGATCAGTCGCTATTGATTCGTGGTCAGAACTCGATTTCTGCGAGTAACGATCCTTTGATTGTGTTAGATGGTATTCCTTACAGTGGTTCTATTGTCGACCTCGATCCAAATACGATTGAATCTCTTTCTGTATTGAAAGATGCTTCAGCAGTTGCCATTTATGGTTCTCGTGGTTCGAATGGAGTTATCCTTATTCAAACTAAAAGAGGGATAGTAGGCAAACCTGTGGTAACATATAAAGGTCAATTTGGACTTTCAGAGCCTATGCAAAGAATTCAGGTAATGGGACCAAATGAATATATTCGCTTGAAACAAGATATTGGCCGTTTGAAAAACTCTTATTCAGGCGATCAATTAGATCCTATAGCAGGTAACATTATCAGTGTTAGTGAACGTGAAAACTTTGTTGATGGAATTACCCATAACTGGCAGGACTATATTTTTAGAACTGGATACACTATGGATCATCAAATTGGTATTTCTGGTGGAACAGAATCAACAAAATATATGGCAGCTATTTCTTATTTGGATGAAGATGGTGTGGTTTATAACTCAAACTTAAGCCGTGCAAATATCTCTGCCAATATAGATCAAACATTAAATAAATGGCTGACCATCGGTGTAGGAACTCAGTTCGTTCAAAAAGAAACAGGTGGTGTTACTCCTAATATCGAGCATGCTATCAAGCAAAGTCCATATGGAAAATATAAAGACGAAGCAGGTTATTATGTAACTGAACCTATGGAGTATTCCTTGATAACCAACCCAATGATTAATGTGAATGCCGACCAAGATAGAACTAGTAGAAACTTTTTCTTAAATGCGTATGCTAATATCTTATTGCCGGTGAAAGGCTTGAGTTTTAGAGTAAATTATGGATATAACTATCGTAGTGGTTTTACTGGAACGTATTATGGACGTGATACCCATGAGGGTCGCGAACAAGGCGGTTTGGTAGGAGGAAAAGCAGCTATCAATAATAATCATTACAATGATTATACATGGGAGAATGTATTGCGTTACGAATTGGATTTAGACAAGCATCGTTTAGATGCAACAGGTTTATTCAGTATGCAAGAAACTAAAAGTGTTGCATCAGCTCAAAGTGCTGAAGGTTTTGTAACGGATGATACTAGCTATTTTATGATGGGAACAGCTGAGCGTAATCAGAAAATTTCATCAAGCTTGTCAGAAACTGCTATGTTATCTTATATGCTTCGATTAAACTATGCTTATGCTGGAAAATACATGGCTACCCTAACAGGCCGTTCTGATGGTGCATCAGTTTTCGGTGAAAATAATAAATATGCATTCTTCCCATCAGCAGCTTTAGCTTGGCATTTAGGTGAAGAAAGCTTTATTAAAGACAATGCATATTGGTTAGATATGCTAAAACTAAGAGCTTCTTATGGTGCTAATGGA
The DNA here is from genome assembly GCA_964455235.1 of uncultured Paludibacter sp. Classification (GTDB taxonomy): domain Bacteria; phylum Bacteroidota; class Bacteroidia; order Bacteroidales; family Paludibacteraceae; genus Paludibacter. The sequence continues at coordinate 15,841 of CAYVWK010000013.1, read as the reverse complement.
AACCAAGCTATTACGGCATATAGAACACTCGACCGTCTGTATTCAAAAGTAAAATATATTTGGGGTGATGCTGGACAAATTGTAAATACTGCATATTTACCAGGAGACGGTATTGGTAACCCTAACTTGAAATGGGAAACTACTTATACTACCAACTTTGCAATCGACTTCTCTTTGTTTAAAGGTCGCTTAGGTGGTACTTTGGAGGGTTATATTTCTAATACGAAAGATTTGTTGATGACACGCACAGTGCCTATTATGAATGGGTACAATAAAATTTGGGATAATATTGGGCAAACACGTAATAAAGGTATTGAACTTACCTTGAATACAGTGAATGTTAGCAATAGAGATTTCAAATGGAGTACTGATTTGAATTTCTCTGTGAATAGAGATAAAATTGTTGAATTACGAGGTGACCAAATTGATGATATCGCTAATAAATGGTTTATTGGTAAACCTCTGCAAGTATTCTACGATTATAATGTGGTGGGCTTGTGGCAAAAAGATGATGAGTATTTCTATACGGATGAAAATGGTGTTCAGAAAGAGATACAAGCAGGAGCAGCACCTGGCGCAGCAAAAATTGAAGATGTGGATGGCAATGGACATATAGATGCTAATGATAAACGCATCATTGGTTCAAAACGCCCAGATTTCAGAATGTCTATGGGTAATAAATTTACCTATAAAAACTTCTATGCTTCTTTCTTGATGAATGGTGTATTCGGTGTATGGAGAGAAGATAATGTTGCCAATATTGGGTCATGGACATTCGGTTTAACGAACTATGTGCGTGGTGCTAATTATTGGACTCCTGAAAATACCAATGCTGATATTGTATCTCCTGGATATATCAATAGTTTAGGACATGGTTACTATAAAAAACAAACCTATATCCAACTAAAAAATATCACTTTTGGTTATAATATAGATAAGAAACTTGTGAATAAACTACATCTTAGCGGTGCTAGTGTTAATGTGAGTGTCAATAACTTACACACATTTTCTAATATGAGACAAATTCTTAACTACGATAATGGATGGATGGCTTCATATCCAACTGCTCGCTCGTATATGTTAGGACTAAACATTAATTTCTAAATCAGTATAGACATGAAAATGAAAAATCTTATAAAAATAGCATTTGTTGCAATTTTAGCAACTACCATAAGTGCATGTGATGGCTTTTTAGATGAAGATTTGAAATCTGAATTATCGCCAAGCAACACATTAACAAGTACCTATGGCTTTGAAGTAGGTTCATCAGGCTTATATGCTTTAGCTCGTGCTGAGTACAATACTTGGGGAGAAGAAGATGCTTATATGCACGGAAATGCTTGTCCATACGAAGCACTTCACGTTGCTACCGACATAGTTGAGGCTATCAATAGTGATGGGTCGTTAACTGCCTTTGCAAATCTGACATTGACTCCAGAAGAAAGATTCGTTGGTTCATACTGGAATTGGGCATATAGCTTAATTTCGTCAGCTAACGAAATATTGCTTTTCTCTGAAAAGAATGATAATTGGGATTCTCCTAATGATAAAATACATTACCAAGCTGAAGCTCGTTTTTTTCGCGCTTATGCCTACCGTACGTTGGTGTATTTATATGGTGATGTTCCTTATGTTGAAACAATTTTATACGACTTTCAACTTAACTTTACTCGTACACCTAAAGAGGAAGTGTTGGAGAAAATTGTTGATGACTTGAAATTTGCTGCTGATAATTTACCTGAAAATCCTAATAATGTGAAGGATGGTAAATTAACAAAATGGGCTGCTTTGCACCTATTGAGCGAAATGTATCTTTTCCAAGAAGAATATGAATTAGCTGAAGATGCTGCTTTAGAAGTAATTGACAGCAAGTATTTCCAATTGATGAAAACGCGCTTTGGTGTGGCTAAAGATAAAGCAGGGGATGTATATAGTGACTTATTTACTGAAAACAACCAAAATAGAGGTAGTGGTAATATGGAAAGTATTTGGGTTTTACAACTTGAGTTTAACTCTATAGGTGGAGGCTCTAACTCTACCGATTGGACAAGAAGAGCTTGGATTCCTAACTACTCATCTATTACAGGATTCGTCTTGGCTGATTCATTAGGGGGTCGTGGTATTGCTCAAATTATCCCTATGAAATGGTGGATGGGTACAGCTGGTACGAATGCAACCGGTGATGTTCCTGGTATTTTTACAAGTACTGATATCCGTAATTCAAACTATAATATCAAACGTAATTGGTATTATAATAATGTTAGCAACACAGCTTTATACGGTAGTAAATGTAATATTACTGAGCAGACATGGTTCTCAACTAAATCTTTATTCCCTACTTTGACCAAGTTCTTCTACGGACGTGAAGAGAATTTAAGTCTGACAGGTAGCTATAAAGACCGTATGAAATTCCGTTTATCAGAAACCTATCTACTTTTAGCTGAAGCTTATTTGGGACAAAACGATCCACAAAAAGCTGCGGATGCTATTAATGTTGTACGTAATCGCGCAAATGCTACTCCTTTAGATGCTGCGAATGTGAATATGGATGAGTTGTTGGATGAGCGTATCCGTGAGTTGGTTGGTGAGGAAAGTCGCCGCTTTACTTTGGTGCGTACCAACACTTTAATTGAACGTGTGAAAGCTCATAATACAAACCTGAAAGATAAAATATCAGAAAGAGATTTATTATGGCCTATTCCTCAGTCGATTATAGACTCAAATAGAGATATCATATTCCCACAAAATCCAGGATATACTTATTAATTTAGATAAAAAACACATTATGTCAAGAATAAAATTTTCATATAAAATCTTGTCTTTATTGTTTGTGTTGGTTGCCTTTGGCGCATGCGATAACGATATTAAAGACATTCCTAAAGTAGAGGAGAAACTTGAGCTTACTGCTTCGGTAGATAGCATCGTGTTAGATTTAGATAATCCGAGAGAGTTTATCATTAAATTTGATTGGACAGAACCAAGAGAGACAGGATCTGATAATATGCTGTCTTATACGACTAAGTTTGATGTTGTGGGTAATAACTTTGGTACATCTACCGCCATCATCAATTATGAAGAAGATGATAACTTTACAAGAAGTTTTACATCAGAACAAATTTATAATTGGATGGTAGATAGATGGGGACTTCCACTCACAAGATCTTTCAATTTAGAATTTAGAATTGTAGCCCAATGGGATGGTGGTAGTGTATTCGAAGCTCCTGAGGTGCGGACTGTAACAGTTGCAGTAGCAGCAGTGAAAGAAGAGGTGCCAGTACCTGAAAAAGTAACTTTATCAGGTAGTGCTTTAAGTAATGCAACCGTAGAGGTGGAAAAAACTTTAGAGAACGAAAATAGATATGCTGCATTGGTGAACCTGAAAGCAGGTGAATTGGTTATGCCGTTGGTGACAACTGGTGATAAACAGTATTATTTGATTCCAAAAGATAAAGAAGGTACGCTACAAGATGGCGAAGCAGAAGCTATTGAACAACAAGACCAGCGTATTGCTTGGAATATCACGGAAGATGGTGAATATCGTATCATTATAGACTTTGAAAATTCTGAAGTAACGATTTATTCTCCTGCTAAAGCTCTCGAACCATTTGTTGCAGCTTGGGTGAAAAATACCGAACCTTCAGAAGCAGTAGAAACAGTGGTTACTGACCTATACCTATATGGTGGTGGCACTGGTTGGGGCTGGTGGAAAGGTGATATGACACAAAGTTTGGCCGACCCACAAATCTTGATTTATCAAGGTAAAGCCCTTTCAAGTGGTGATGGTGTTAAGTTCGTTGTGTATGGAGAAAGTGATTTTAGAAACGTAGCTTACGCATTTACGAATCCTTTAACTGAAGAAGGTAAACGTCAGAATGCAACGCTTGCACTTGATAAGTTAGGTGATTTACATGGTGGTTTTGATGGGGAAACAAGAAACTCTTACTATAAACTTCCAGCAGGTTCTAACTTCATCGTGCTCGATTTAAGAAATAAAACAATTATTGCAAGGAAAAAATAAAAATTAGATTGTGTTTGTAGCTATTGCCGTTTGATAAGCAAAAGCATTGAGAGCGGCAATAGTTTATATAACAAGTACGATTGACTTCCTATGCAACAAAATAAAAAACAAGGTATGAATATGCAGAAAGTATTTAGCAAGATAGGCTTTTTCGGAATTGTATTGATTTTCTTTACGATTCTATCTTATGCTTGCAATCCAATTCAAAATGGTGGGGATGAAACATTGACAGGTACATTGGTTCAGCCGAGGTATAACAAAACTAGGGTGCTTCATAATCCTTTAAATGGATGGGTGATGTACGCTGCGCGGAATGAGTACGAATCCTATTGGGATCAGGAGTTCTGGGTGTCTGATATTGCTCAAACGGTAAAAGCCAGAGATTATGCTTCTGCTGCTTATATCCGTACAAGCTGGTCGTCGCTCAATCCTGCTGATGGCGTGTATGAATGGAGAGATCCAGATTCGCGCTTACATAACCTGATTTATGGTGCAATAAAGCGTGGTCTACCTATAGCTTTTCGTATTGTGGTAGATGGGCGCGATCAGGGATTGAATACCCCGCAATGGGTGTTTGATGCAGGTGCTGAGTATTATTTGCAGGATGCGAATTATCCTACCAGAAGAACGCCTTATCCGCAAGATCCTGTCTTCCAACAATATTATGAGAAGTTTATTAAAGCTTTAGCTGAAGATTTTAACGATCCAGACAAAACATCTTTTATTGATGCTTATGGTTTAGGGAAATGGGGTGAAGCGCATAATGTGATTTATGAAAATGTAGGTGAGAAAGTTACTGCTAATACAGAACGTCTGAAAGCTGAAGTATTTGATTGGGTAACTGACTTATATAGTACCAACTTTACAAAAGTACCCTTGGTAATCAACTATCACCGTGTAGTTGGACATCCATCAAGTTGGGGCTCTGCTAATGAGAATAGTGCAGATTTATTGAATAAAGCTATCAGTAAAGGTTATAGTTTAAGACAAGATGCTTTTGGTATGACTGATTATTATCAGACTTGGGAGAAAAACTATGCTAAATCATGGAATTTCAAACGTCCTATCATTATGGAAGGTGGATGGATTACAGGTGGTACACACCGCTATTGGATTGACCCAAGTGGAAAATACCGTGAAGGTCATCCCGAAGATGTTCGTAAAGGCGAATTTGAAGCTTCTAAAGAAGCACACGTAAACATGATGGATTTCAGAGCTGGTTATGAAACTGAAACCTGGTTTACTACAAGTTTCTCCTTGGTTCAAAGCTTTGTTTCAGAAGGTGGTTATCGACTTTATCCAGACCAAGTATATCTTCCTGAAAATGTAACTGCTAATGCAGAAGTGAAAATCAATCATCGTTGGAGAAATATGGGTTGGGGCTATTTCCCAAATAATATTCCTCAATGGAACTACAAGTACAAAGTGGCATTTGCACTTTTAGATGCAAGTGGAGAAGCAAAACAAGTGTATATAGACACCAAAGCTGAACCTTCTGAGTGGTTAAAAGATAGCCCTTCTTTGAATAGCTTTACTACACAAGTAACACTTCCCGCAGGTGAATATACTTGGGCTGTAGCTATTGTAGATACTACAAAAGAAAATAAACCAGCTATACAATTGGCTGTAAATAACGAGACTACTGACGAAGGTTGGGTGAAACTGATGACCGTACAGGTTAAAAAATAAGTAATTAAAAAAATTGTGTGATGAACTTGAAAAGACATATAAATAGATTTTTACTCTTGGCTCTTTTGCTTGGTGGATATACCTTTAGTTATGCTGCCGATGTATTTGTTGAAGCCGAAAGTTTTGATAATAAAGGAGGTTGGATTGTTAACCATCAATTTATGGAACAAATGGGTTCTTCTTACCTCATGGCACATGGCATGGGTGTGCCTGTGCAAGATGCTACCACGCTGGTTACATTCCCTGAAACTGGAGTGTATCATGTTTATGTGCGCACGTTCAATTGGACATCACCTTGGACTGACCAAGAAGGACCTGGTAAGTTCTCTTTGAAAATCAATAATAAAAAACTACCTGCTATATTAGGCTCTAAAGGAGATGAGTGGATGTGGCAGGATGCTGGTAAAGTGAAAATTTCTAAGTTAGAAGCAAACATTGCATTGACTGACCTAACAGGTTTTAATGGACGATGCGATGCTATCTACTTTACCAAAGATGCGAATGAACTTCCTCCTTCTGATGTGACTGAATTGGATGCGTTCAGAAAGAAAAAGCTGAATATACCTGCTTATCCTACTCAAGTAGAATCATTTGATTTTGTCGTAGTAGGTGGCGGTATTGCAGGGATGTGCGCTGCTGCAAGTGCTTCTCGCTTAGGTTCTAAGGTTGCTCTTATCAACGATAGACCTATCTTGGGTGGTAATAATAGTTCGGATATTCGTGTTCACTTAGGTGGAAGTATAGAGTTAGGACCAAACAAGGGGTTGGGACGTATAATCCGTGAGTTTGGTCATACAAAATCGGGTAATGCACAGCCTGCCTCTAATTATGAAGATGAGAAGAAAAGTGAGTTCATCGCCAATGAAGAGAATGTAAGCTTATTTGCTCCTTATCGTGCTATTGCTGTTGAAATGGAAGGTAATACAATTACTGCTGTTATCATCAAACATACTGAAAGTGGTCAGGAAATCAAACTGACTGCTCCCATTTTTTCCGACTGTACGGGTGATGGGACTATAGGTTATTTAGCTGGTGCAGATTTCCGCATGGGACGTGAAAGCCGTAGCGAATTTGGTGAAGAACTGGCTCCTGATGTTGCGGACGATATGGTAATGGGTTCATCCGTTCAGTGGTATTCCAAAGACACTAAAAAGAAAAGTAAATTCCCTAAGTTTCAGTATGGTGTTGTGTTTAATGATGATAATGCCGAAAAGGTAACTATGGGTGAGTGGAAATGGGAAACAGGTATGAATCTTAATCAAATTGAAGATGCTGAACGTATCCGCGATTATGGTCATTTAGTGGTGTATTCAAATTGGAGTTTTCTCAAAAATGATTTGAAAGATAATGCCAAATATCAAAATTTAGCATTGGATTGGGTAGCTGGTTTTGCAGGTAAGAGAGAATCAAGACGTTTGTTAGGAGATTATATTCTAAAGCAAGATGATATTGATAAAAACGTATTCCACGAGGATGCTTCCTTTCCTACTTCTTGGAGTATAGATTTGCATTTCCCTGACCCTGAAAATTCAAAGAAATTTCCTGGTGCTGAATTTAAAGCAGCGACTAAACACATTCAAATTTATCCACATGCTGTGCCTTATCGTTGCCTGTATTCTCGTAATATCGATAATCTATTTATGGCAGGTAGAAATATTAGCGTGACCCATGTTGCTTTAGGAACTGTAAGGGTTATGCGTACCACTGGTATGATGGGTGAAGTGGTTGGGATGGCAGCTGCTTTGTGTAACATGTATCATGCTACTCCTCGCATTATTTATCAACAGTATCTTCCTGAATTAAAATCATTGATGCAAGCAGGTGCTGGCAAAACAGAAGGGATACCAGATAATCAACGCTTTAATGAACAAAAACCCTTAAAATCTCCAAGAGCTTTAAAAGAATAAGTGTGTGAAAATGAAAAGATTTAGTTTAGCCATATTATGTTGTATTGCTGTTTTTAGTTTGCAAAGCTTTGCTCAAACTGATTATTATGGTCACCTGCAAAACGATACGCTGGTGTTAGGTAATGCTCAGATTGAAAGGAAGTTTGTGTGGAATAGTGGTAATCTGATAACGCATAGCATTACTGATAAAATACATCACTCGACTTGGTTAAACCTGCATCAAAAACCTGATTTTCATATTACGAGTTCCGAAGTTGAAGCTACTAATGCACATTTTTCAACTCATATCATTGCTGAAAACCCTATTCATCCTGCTTATTTAGAAGCTACTGTTTCATTTCAAATTGAAAAACTTGCAGTGAAACGTGTGTTTCGCATTTATGCTAATACTTCGGTTATTGCCTGCGATACGTATCTAAAAGGGCAAAGCTCCAATAGTTTTGGTGGTAGAACTGAAAATATGGCGGATAAGAAAAATATTGAGTTTGTGGAAGATATGCAGACCAAGCCTATTACTGTTTTGCTCGATCAATTCAAACCTGGAGGTAATCATTGGCACATGAAAACGGTTGAGTTTTATGATGTAACTGACTGGAATAATAATTTAGTGTTTGAAACAGAAGTGATTCCTTATCGTAAAAACTCGTATAGGGGTAATCTGCTTTTTGCACATAATTCAATCGATGATAATGGGTTTTTCTTTTTGAAAGAAGCTCCTGGTTCTAGTGTTCAACTGGCTTATAATGGTTTTGATTTTACTGCAGAGTTTGGACATTTTACGGTGACTGGTTTGGGCATCAATGAGCAAGACCTTAAAACTGATGAGTGGGTGAAAACTTATTCAGTGGTTTTGGGTGTATATAATGGTGGAGAATTAGAGCAACTATCTGCTTTACGTTCTTATCAAAAAAATATCCGAAAATTATTAGCTTCTCGTGATGAAATGGTGATGATGAATACCTGGGGCGATCGCAGTCAAGATTCAAAAGTGAATGAAAAATTTAGTTTGATTGAAGTTGAGAAAGCTGCTGCTTTAGGTGTAACACATTTTCAAATTGATGATGGTTGGCAAGTGGGGCGCAGTCCAAATTCAGCTATTGCTAAAGGTTCTTTCAAAAACATCTGGGATAATCCTGATTATTGGAAGCCTGATCCGATTAAATATCCTCGTGGATTAGCTCCTATTGTCAAAAGAGGAAATGAGTTGGGCGTGGAGGTATGCTTGTGGTTCAATCCGAGTGTGCAAAATGATTATGCTGATTGGGAAAAGGATGCGGAAGCTATGATTGGCCTCTTTCAAGAATATGGTATTCGTACTTTCAAAATTGATGGACTTGCTATTCCAACCAAAGCTTCAGAAGAAAATCTAAGAAAACTATTTGATACAGTTCTTGAAGCGACGAATTATCAAGTTGTTTTTAACTTAGATGCAACTGCTGGTCGTCGTGCTGGCTATCACACGTTCAATGAATATGGCAATATCTTTTTAGAGAATCGCTATACCGATTGGGGTAATTATTATCCCTACCATACGCTTCGTAATTTGTGGCAACTCTCTAAATATGTACCTGCTGAAAAACTGCAAATTGAGTTTCTGAATAAATGGAGAAATGCAGAGAAATACGCTAACGATCCTTTTGCTCCTGCCAATTATTCATTTGAATACCTATTTGCTATCACTATGGCTGGACAACCTTTGGCTTGGTTTGAAGGAAGTGGTTTACCTCAAGAAGCTATTCAATTGAAAGGTTTAATTGAGGATTATAAGCAAATTCAACATGATTTTCACACTGGAATTATTTTGCCTATAGGAGACGTACCATCAGGTAAATCATGGACAGGTTTTCAGTCTATTCAAGGGGAAAAAGGCTATCTGTTGATTTTCAGAGAGGATAATCCCAATGCTACTGGTTTTGTGAAGACATGGTTTGATGAAGAAAGCAAAGTACGCTGTAAACCACTAATGGGCAGTAGCAAAAAGTTTAAACAGACTGTGCAACGTGATGGTGTCTTGAAAATTAAGATACCTCAAACTAACGACTTCGTTATGTACGAATATGAAGTGATTAAATGATATTATCATGAACAGAAAAATACTATTTATTACGACTTTACTACTTGTTGCTATTACTACAATCGCACAAAAAAACTATCAATTACTGTCTCCCGATGGTAAGCTTAAGTTGGTTGTAGTAATTGATAAAAATGTTAGCTATTCACTTTTCCATGAAGAGGATGTCATGATAACTCCTTCTGCCATTGCTATGGAGTTGGATGGTGTGAAAAGTTTTGGTGTTCAATCTAAATTGAAGCAAGTAAAAAGAACTTCAGTGGATAAAATGATTGCCTCACCTATCTATAAAAGAAAAGAAGTACGTGATCACTATCAAGAAATGACATTATCATTCAAGGAGAATTTTAATGTGGTTTTCAGACTCTATAATGAAGGGATGGCTTATCGCTTTGTATCAACAGGTAAAAAAGACTTTGTGGTAAAAAATGAAATTGCGAACTTCAATTTTCAGGCAGATTATAAAAGTTATATTCCTTATGTAAAAAGGAAGTTTGATAATTACGAAACTCAATATTTCAATTCATTTGAAAATACCTATACCCACACTAAACTTTCAGAAATTCATCCAAAACGACTGATTTTTTCACCTGTAGTGATAGAAGCTGCTGGAGGAAAAAAAATATGTATTGCTGAAGCTGATCTGGAAAGTTATCCTGGTATGTATTTGCAAAATACGCAAGCTGAAACATCTTTAACTGGACATTTTGCTCCTTATCCAAAGGCAAGTAAACAAGGTGGCCATAATCAATTGCAGCAACTGGTGACCAATCGTGAATCGTATATTGCCAAAGCAAAAGCTCAAACTCATTTTCCATGGCGTATAGTGATTGTTGCTGATGAAGATGTGAAATTAGCGGATAATGACATGGTTTATAAGCTGGCAGCTCCATCTCGTATTACGGATATTTCATGGATAAAACCAGGTAAAGTTGCTTGGGAATGGTGGAATTATTGGGGTCTTTATGATGTTGATTTCAAAGTTGGGGTGAATAATGCGACCTACAAAGCCTATATCGATTTTGCTTCGCGCAACCAGATTGAATATGTGATTTTAGATGAAGGTTGGTCTGTGAATCTTCAAGCTGATTTATTTCAGGTTGTTCCAGAAATAAATTTAGAGGAGCTGATTGCTTATGCTAATGCTAAGCAGGTAGGATTGATTTTATGGGCTGGCTATCATGCTTTTGAACGCGACATGGAGCAGGTTTGTAAGCATTATGCTGATATGGGAATCAAAGGTTTTAAAATTGATTTTATGGATAGAGATGATCAGCCTATGGTCGATTTTCATTACAAAGCTGCTGAAGTTGCTGCTCAATATAAGTTATTAGTGAATTTTCATGGTACTTATAAACCAACGGGCTTGCATCGTACCTATCCTAATGTTATCAATTTTGAAGGAGTGCATGGTTTGGAGCAACTGAAATGGTCTGATATTCAAACCGATCAGGTGACCTATGATGTGGTGATGCCTTTTATTCGTATGGTTGCGGGACCTCTAGATTACACGCAAGGTGCTATGCGTAATGCAACTAAAAAGACTTTTCGTGCTATCAATAATCAACCCATGAGCCAAGGTACTCGTTGTCGTCAACTTGCTGAATATGTGATTTTTGAATCTCCTTTGAATATGCTGTGTGATAGTCCAACCAATTATGAAAAAGAGCCTGAATGTACCGAATTTATTGCAACTATCCCTACTGTTTGGGATAATACCATCGCGTTGAATGGCAAAATCGGTCAGTATATTTCTATGGCGCGCGAAAAAGACGGAATATGGTACGTAGGTGCACTGACTAATTGGAATACGCGCACTTTACAACTCGATTTGTCATTTTTAGGTCAAGGAAATTGGCAAGCTGAAGTCTTTAAAGATGGAGTCAATGCAGACCGTATAGCGTCTGATTATCAGAAAGAAATTATTCAAATTGCAAAAGATAAACAACTAACCATTCAAATGGCAGAAGGTGGCGGTTTTGCAATGAAAATTTATCAAAAATAAGCTTATTAATTAGAAATGAAACGAATTAAAATTATACTTATCATATTGCTCACGAGCATGTTTTGTATTGATATCTCAGCGCAGGATTTAATGATTAATGTTTACGGTCGTGAAACGCAATCACTGAATGGAAAATGGGATGCTATCATTGATTTATACGATCAAGGGCGTAGAAATAAAATTTATCTGAACCAAAAACCTCAAACAAAAATCGATTTCTATGAATACTCTTTTGATCACGGTTTACGCTTGAATGTTCCTTCCGATTGGAATAGCCAAATGCCTGAATTGAAATATTATGAAGGCACTATCTGGTACGCTCGTCGCTTTGATGCACAAGTAGAAGCTGGGAAGCGTTTGTTCCTATATTTTGGTGCCGTAAGTTATCGCTGCACTGTCTATTTGAATGGAAAAGAGATTGGTACACATGAAGGTGGTTTTACGCCCTTTCAGTTTGATATAACAGATGCTGTGCAAGCAAAAGATAATTTTTTAGCAGTTGAGGTGAATAATACACGCACAACTGATGCTATTCCTGCTATGTCATTTGATTGGTGGAATTATGGAGGTATTACGCGAGATGTGTTTTTGGTGACTACCCCACAAGTCTATATTCAAGATTATTTCATTCAGTTAGACAAATATAAAACTGACCAAATTGATGTGCGTGTGACACTTTCAGAGGCTCGCCAAAATGTCGCAATTCAGGTTGAAATTCCTGAGTTGAAAATCAAAAAGGAACTACTTACAGATGCAAATGGAAAAGCAAGCGCCTCTTTCAAGGTGAAAAAACTACAACGCTGGTCACCCGATTCTCCCAAACTTTATGAATGTATTGTATCATCTTCAAAAGAAAAAATAGAAGAGATGATAGGTTTTAGAAATATTTGGGTTAAAGGGGAAGATATCTATCTAAATGATAAACCCATTTTCTTAAAATCCATCAGTTTTCATGAGGAAATTCCACAACGTAAAGGACGTGCATTTTCTGAGGCTGATGCTGTAGTATTGCTTTCTGAGGCTAAAGCTTTGGGTTGTAATATGATTCGCTTGGCACATTATCCTCAAAATGAATATACCGTAAGACTAGCTGAAAAAATGGGTTTTTTATTATGGGAGGAAATTCCAATTTGGCAAGGTATCGATTTCGAGAATGAAACTACTAAAGCTAAAGCTGGATATATGATAAAAGAAATGGTGATGAGAGATAAAAATCGTTGTGCACTCGCTTTTTGGGGTGTTGCTAACGAGACGCAACCATCAGATGCGCGCAATGAGTTTCTGAAATACCTCATTCAATGTTGTACCGAAATAGATACTACACGCTTGATTACGGCTGCCTTCGACTTGGTACGCTTTAACCGTGATCGTCAAGTGTTTTTTATGGATGACCCATTCATTAAAGAGTTGGATGTAGTGGCAATCAATAAATATATGGGTTGGTATCATCCATGGCCTATTGCTCCTGAGAAAGCAGTGTGGGATGTAGCTGCTGGACAGCCGCTTATCATGTCTGAGTTTGGAGGAGAAGCCATGTATGGAGTTATTGGTGATGCAGATGTGGTTAGCTCTTGGAGCGAGGATTATCAAGCTACTTTATATCATGACAATATAGCGATGTTCAACAATATCCCCAATTTAAGAGGGGTGTCGCCTTGGATTTTGTTTGATTTCCGTTCTCCGTTCCGCTTTCATCCTACTAATCAAGAAGATTGGAATCGCAAAGGTTTGGTGTCCGATCAAGGCTATCGTAAAAAAGCTTGGTACATCATGAAAGCTTATTTTGATAAGAAATAAATTGAATATTAAATCAACCGCATTCAATTGAGATTGCTTTAATTTTTATAGATGAAATAAATGAAAAACAAATTATTACATATCGTATTATTAAGTGTCTTCGTGCTTTCGGGTCATGCTCAACGCACTGAATTACTGCTTGATAAAGGATGGAAATTCTCAAAAGGTGATCATCCTCAAGCTGTCAATGCCACTTTCAATGACGCCAAGTGGGAGCAAGTTGTGATACCTCATGATTGGGCGATATATGGACCTTTCGATCGCGATAATGACATTCAAAAAGTAGCAGTTACGCAGAATTTTGAAACTATTTCATCTGTAAAAACAGGTCGTACTGGTGGCTTGCCATATGTTGGTGTGGGCTGGTATAGAAATGTTTTTCATATTGATTCTTTTGATAAAAATACACAAGAAGTTCGCTTGCTCTTTGATGGTGCTATGAGTGAAGCTCGGGTGTATGTAAACGGACAAGAGGTTTGTTTTTGGCCTTATGGTTACAACGCTTTTCATTGTGATATAACTTCTTTTTTATATGAAGATGGTCGCAATAATTTAGTAGCAGTGCGTCTCGAAAATCTTCCTGAATCTTCTCGTTGGTATCCTGGTGCTGGTTTATATCGCAATGTGCATATCATTCAAACAAATAAAGTGCATGTGCCTATTTGGGGTATGTATGTTACTACGCCTTTTGTTTCAGCAGAGTACGCTTCTGTAAATTTAAAAACTACTATTGCCAATCATCGAGGAGAGGTTTTGCGTGTAGTTACGGAAGTGAAAAATCAAGATGGTAATATAGTGTTAGTCAAAGATGATACGCATAAATTAAATGCTGATAAGGTGTTTGTACAAAACTTCATCATTGATAAACCTATTTTGTGGTCGCCTGAAACACCTCATTTATATACACTTACTGCTAAAATCTATCATGAAAATATTTTAGTTGATGAGTATGCGCAAGTCTTTGGTGTACGTGATATCAAATTCATTACAGAAAAAGGTTTCTATTTGAATGGAGAAAAACGCAAATTTCAAGGGGTTTGTAATCACCATGATTTGGGACCTCTGGGTGCTGCAATCAATGAAGCTGCTTTACGCCGTCAGTTGACTTTGCTCAAAGATATGGGTTGCGATGCGGTGCGTACTACTCACAATATGCCAGCTCCTGAATTGGTACGCCTTTGTGATGAAATGGGCTTTATGATGATAGTAGAGAATTTTGATGAGTGGGATATCGCCAAATGCAAAAATGGCTACCATCGCTTTTTCAATGAATGGGCTGAAAAGGATATGATTAATATGTTGCATAATTTCCGCAACAATCCCTCAATTGTGATGTGGAGTATTGGAAATGAAGTGCCCACACAATGTGATGATGAAGGATATAAAGTATCTGATTTCTTACAAGAGATTTGTCACCGTGAAGACCCAACACGCCCCGTTACTTCAGGCATAGACCAAGTTAGCTGTGTGTTAAAAAATGGTTTTGCCTACGATATTGATATACCTGGACTTAATTATCGGACGCAACGTTATGTAGAAACTTACGAACAAACACCTCAAAAAATAATATTAGGATCTGAAACCGCTTCAACGGTAAGTTCGAGAGGTGTATATAAGTTTCCAGTTGAGAAAAAAGCCAATGCCATGTACCCCGACCATCAATGTTCATCCTATGATTGGGAGTATTGTCCTTGGTCAAATATCCCTGACGAAGATTTTGCTTTGGCAGAAGATTACGAGTGGACTATGGGGCAGTTTGTTTGGACAGGTTTTGATTATCTGGGTGAACCCACTCCTTATCATACAGATGCTTGGCCAAATCATAGCTCTATGTTTGGTATTATCGATTTAGCAAGCATTCCTAAAGATAGATTTTATCTCTATCGTAGTGTATGGAATAAAAATGATAACACTTTGCATGTGGTACCACATTGGACGTGGACTGGTCGTGAAAATGAAATAACGCCTGTGTTTGTCTATACCAACCATGAATCCGCTGAATTATTTGTGAATGGGAAAAGCTATGGTCGCCGAGCAAAAGATAAAAGTTCTTTTGACGACCGCTATCGCCTTCGTTGGATGGATGTTGTATATGAGCCAGGTGAACTGAAAGTTGTAGCTTATAACAAGCACAATCAGGTAGTCGAAGAGAAGGTGGTGAAAACAGCTGGAAAACCTCATCACATTGAGCTTATACCAGATAGAAATGTGTTACATGCTGATGGTAAAGATTTAGCCTACGTCCATGTTAGAGTGGTTGATAAAGAGGGTAATCTTTGTCCGCACGACCTTCGAACTATCCAGTTTTCTGTAAAAGGAGCAGGGACTTACAGAGCATCAGCTAATGGAGATGC
>CAYVWK010000012.1:23106-26246 GCA_964455235.1 uncultured Paludibacter sp. | reverse complement strand
CTATTTGACATAATATAAATTATAGGAAAAACTAACTAAACCACAAAAGTCCACAAAATACACGAAATAGATTCTATATAAATTCAGGAATCTGCAAATTCTTAATTAAAATAACACGAATATTGGATTTCATCCCTCAATAACTAAACATCTCAACAGCTAAACATCTAAACACCTCAACAATCATTTCACATTCCACATTCCACATTCAACATTTAAAAAAAATTCACACCCCAACTACCAATTAACCCGATTAAAATCAGTATCTTTGCGCTCATTTCAGAAATAAAAAACATAGAAATCATGGGATTTAACGATTTTCTTAAAAAAATATTAGGCAATAAGGCTGTTCGAGATTTAAAAGAAATCGAACCGTATGTAAAAAAAACTACAGATGCCTACGAAAAAGTTGTCAATTTATCAAATGATGAGTTGCGCGACTTATCTACTCAATTAAAGCAACGTATTGCAGATTATACTTCATCAGAAACCATTAGAATTCAGGAACTTAGAGATTCTATTGAATCAACAGAAATGGATCAAAGGGAGAAAATCTACAATGAAATTGATAAGCTTGAAAAGGATATTATCACTAAAAATGAGAAGATTTTAGAGGAAATTTTACCTGAAGCTTTTGCTGTGGTGAAAGATACAGGTCGCCGCTTCAAAGAAAATGCTGAAATTGTGGTTACTGCTACTCCATTCGACCGCGAACTGGCTGTGCATCATGACTTTGTGAGTATTCAAGGGGATAAAGCTATCTATAAAAATGAATGGCTTGCGGGCGGCAATCTCATTAAATGGGATATGGTGCACTACGATGTGCAGCTGTTTGGTGGTACTGTGCTTCATAAAGGGAAAATTGCGGAAATGGCTACGGGGGAAGGAAAAACCTTGGTTGCTACCCTACCCGTATTCCTGAATGCACTGACTGGACGCGGGGTTCACGTGGTTACGGTCAACGATTACCTGTCAAAACGTGACTCGGAATGGATGGGTCCTTTGTATATGTTCCATGGACTTTCTGTCGATTGTATCGATAAACATCGCCCTAACTCAGAGGAACGTCGCCAAGCTTATTTAGCGGATATTACCTTCGGTACAAATAACGAGTTTGGTTTCGACTATCTACGTGATAATATGGCTACTAACCCTGAGGATTTAGTACAAAGGAAGCATAATTATGCTATTGTGGATGAGGTTGACTCGGTTTTAATTGATGATGCTCGTACGCCGCTTATCATCTCTGGCCCTGTGCCTCGTGGCGATGACCAATTATTTGAAGAATTGCGTCCTAAAGTAGAGAAATTAGTGAATGCTCAGCGTGTGTTGGCCACCAAATATCTTTCTGATGCGAAAGAGTTGATGAAATCAGAGGATGAAAAGAAACGGGAAGAAGGTGCTTTGGCGCTTTTCCGATCTTATAAAGGTCTGCCTAAAAATAAACCGCTTATTAAGTTTTTAAGTGAGCAAGGTGTTAAAGCTCAGCTACTTAAAACTGAAGAGTTTTATATGGAGCAGCAAAATAAAAACATGCACATTGCTACCGACCCGCTTTATTTTGTGATTGATGAGAAAAATCGTAGCATCAATTTAACGGATAAAGGGATTGATTTGATTACAGGTAACACCGAAGATCCTAAGTTCTTTGTTTTGCCTGATGTTGGTAGTGAAATCGCTGAAATTGAGAATGATACTACCCTATCTGCTTCTGAAAAACAAAATCGTAAGGATGAAATTCATCAAAATTATGCGATTAAATCAGAGCGTGTACACACTATTAATCAACTTTTAAAGGCTTATACGCTGTTTGAAAAGGATGTTGAATATGTGGTTTTGGAGAATAAAGTGAAGATTGTTGACGAGCAAACAGGTCGTATTATGGATGGTCGTCGCTATTCTGATGGTTTGCACCAAGCGATTGAAGCTAAGGAAAATGTAACGGTAGAAGCTGCTACTCAGACCTTTGCGACTATCACGCTGCAAAACTATTTCCGTATGTACAGCAAATTATCAGGTATGACAGGTACTGCTGAAACGGAAGCTGGTGAGTTTTGGGATATCTATAAATTGGATGTGGTGGTAATTCCTACTAATCGTCCAATCACTCGTAACGATATGCAAGACCGTGTTTATCGTACTAAACGTGAGAAATACAATGCGGTAATTGCTGAAATTGAGGCTTTAGTTGAAGCTGGCCGTCCTGTTTTAGTGGGTACAACTTCTGTAGAAATTTCTGAATTATTAAGCCGAATGCTAACTGCCAGAAGGATTAAGCATAATGTTTTAAATGCGAAATTGCACCAACGTGAGGCTGATATTGTAGCTGAGGCTGGTCGTACAGGCACGGTAACCATCGCAACAAATATGGCAGGTCGTGGTACTGACATTAAGCTTTCTGCTGAGGTGAAAGCTGCTGGTGGTCTGGCTATTATCGGTACAGAACGTCACGAGAGTCGCCGCGTTGACCGTCAGTTACGTGGTCGTGCTGGTCGTCAAGGTGACCCTGGTTCTTCTGTTTTCTTTGTTTCTTTAGAGGATGATTTGATGCGTCTGTTTGGCTCCGAGCGTATAGCAGGAGTTATGGATAGATTAGGTTTCCAAGAAGGTGAAATGATTGAACACTCCATGATTTCTAAATCCATTGAGCGTGCACAGAAGAAAGTGGAAGAAAATAACTTCGGTATTCGTAAGCGTTTGCTTGAATATGATGATGTGATGAACTCGCAACGTGAGGTGATTTATGCTAAACGACGCCATGCTTTGATGGGTGAACGTATTGCAGTGGATATCACCAATATGATGTACGATTTAACGGATAGCATGGTGGCAGATGCGAAAGATTACCAAGATCCTTCCTTCCTAAAGGATGAATTATTGAAGGTGTTTGCCATAGATTCTCCTTATAGTGATGAGGAGTTTTTAGCTGCTAAAGTAAATGATATTTCGGATAAAGTGGCTGATGAGGCACTGAATAGCTTCAAACGTAAGATGGATAAATTGGCTAATGTGGCATATCCTGTTATCAAACAAGTATATGAAAAACAAGGTAGTCAGTATGAGAATATATTAGTTCCTATTACTGATGGTAAAAAGGTTTATAATATCTCTACTCATCTTGAAACAGCCTATAACACTGA
>CAYVWK010000012.1:3951-23006 GCA_964455235.1 uncultured Paludibacter sp. | reverse complement strand
CCTATGCAACGCATGGATATGAGTCGCTATCGTACACAAAAAGATGAAGTTGGATCAGGTGTGAATGACCCAACAAAGCAAGATACACGTGAAAACCAACGTACAGAACCTGTGCATGTCGAGAAAAGACCAGGTCGTAACGAACCTTGTTTCTGTGGAAGCGGTAAAAAATATAAACATTGCCACGGCGCATAAATTTAATCTTAAATTATAAATATGATGTTGCATTATATTACTTGGAACGTTGATCCTGAGCTGTTTAGCATAGGAAGTCTGCATGTGAGATGGTATGGCTTATTATGGGCTTTGGGTATTTGGTTTACACTGATTATCACTCAAAAGATATTCAAACATGAAAAATTACCCGATAAATGGGTGGATAGTCTGTTCTTTTATACGGTAATTGGTACTATTTTAGGTGCACGTATCGGTCATTGCTTGTTCTATAATCCAAGCTATTATTTAGCAAATCCTATTGAAATTCTCTATGTTTGGCAGGGCGGTTTAGCCAGCCATGGCGGTGCTGTTGGTATTCTGATTTCAACTTACCTCTATAATAAATATGTCTCTAAAAAAGGATTTATTTGGGTTTTAGATAGATTGGTGATTGGTGCTGCTCTCTGTGGTGCCATGATTCGTCTTGGAAACCTCATGAACTCAGAGATTTATGGTGGTCCTACTACCCTACCTTGGGGTTTCATTTTTGTTAGAGACGGTCAAACTCTCCCTATGCACCCAACGCAAATTTATGAGGCTTTGTATTGCTTAGTAACTTTTGGTGTTACCTATTGGTTGTATTGGAAAAAAGATGCTTATAAAAAGACAGGTTTAATTTTCGGTGTTTTCTTAATAGGAATATTCCTCACACGTTTCTTGATTGAATTTATCAAAAATGAACAAGAAGCATTTGAACAAGGAATGCTATTAAATATGGGTCAGCTATTAAGCATCCCCTTTATAATTTGGGGTATTTGGTTGATTTACAACAGCTTAAAGAAACCAAAAACTGCTATCAAAGCATAATTTATTCATCTATAGATTGAATTTCAATCAATAGTTCGTCTTTCATTACGGATTGTCCCTGCTGAATGCGTATTTTCTGAATTACACCATTGCAATCAGCTGTTATTTCATTCTGCATTTTCATGGCCTCTAAAGTGAGTATAGGTTCTCCTATATTCACTAAATCGCCTTCATTGAAGAAAATGTCGGCAATTTTGCCTGGCATAGGTGCAATGATATGCTTGGATAAACTCTTCTCATCGCCTGTAGTTATCATTCTATGGCGGATATAGGAAAATAAAGATTCAATGCTGAATTTATATTCAACTCCATTTACATTGATGATGGCTTTGTTTTGGTCGCGTGATACCAATTCGCAAAAATAACGTTTGCCATTCCAATCAAAAGTATATTGAAAATCCTCTTGCTCAACAAAGTCAATATTCAAATCAACTCCATCAATAATAGGATGAGATTCAGTAGGTAAATAGATTTTATACCTTTTAGCGTCTTCACCTAAAGCAATAAATAAACGCGAGGCATCTCTTTTATATTTGTACGAAGTTCCCATTTCTCAATAATTTATCCGTTTATTCAACACCCAAACATTCAAAGCATCATTTTCATAAGCAGGTATATCTCCTTGTAATTGAAGATATTCCGAAGCATACATAATGGTTGCAGCCAAAGCTCCTATCATCTCATCATCTTGATTCTCAAGCATTTCGGGCTTAAACACCTGATCTACCCAACGAGTTGTGTACGATCCATCTATAAATTGAGGGTCTTGTAAAACCTCTCTACAAAACGGCACAGTCGTTTTAATGCCTATAATATTGAAGTCGTACAGAGCTGCTAAAGTCTTGCTAATCACCTCTTCCCTACTCTCTGCATGCACAATGATTTTGGCAAGCATAGAATCGAAATAAGGTGTAACGATAGAACCGCTAATAAAGCCCGTTTCAACGCGTAAAGATGTACCTCGTGGAAAAACAATTTTATCAATAAACCCCGTTTGCGGGCTGAATCGATTTTGAGGATCTTCTGCATTCACACGACATTCTATTGCCCAACCATTCATTTTGATGTCCTTTTGAGTTAAACTCAGCTTCTCATTCAAGGCTATTCGTATCTGCCAATCAACTAAATCAACACCTGTAATCATCTCTGTAACAGGATGTTCCACCTGAATACGTGTATTCATCTCCATAAAATAATACGACCCATCTTCATCCAAAATAAATTCGATGGTACCAGTGGAATAATACCCAATTTTCTTCGCAAAATTCACGGATAAAGCACCCATCTTATCACGCATCTTATCGGTAATATTAGCTGATGGTGCTTCTTCTACTATCTTCTGATGTTTGCGTTGTAGAGAACATTCCCTTTCACCTAAATGAATGATATTGCCAAATTTATCACCCAAAATCTGAAACTCGATATGCTTGGGATTTTGCAAATACTTCTCTATAAAAATATCACCATTACCAAAAGCTGCTAAAGCCTCATCGTAGGCTGACTTAAAATTGCGCTCTAAAGTATCGGGCTGCTCAACAATGCGCATACCTCTACCACCCCCACCAGCAGAGGCTTTCAGGATTACGGGATAACCAATTTTATCTACTATTTGTTTTGCTTCATTGGCATCTCTTACGGGTCCGTCAGAGCCTGGTACCAAAGGTAAACCAGCTTCAATAGCCATACTTTTAGCTACTGTTTTCAGACCCATATCCCGAATTAATTCAGGAGATGGTCCGATGAAATTGATGTTATTAGCCAGACATAAAGCAGCGAAATCAGGATTTTCCGATAAAAAACCATAGCCTGGATGAATTAAATCAACCTGATTTTCAAGTGCTAAAGCAACGATTTTATCGGGATTAAGAAAAATAGGTTTTGCATCATCAGCATCTTGTGCGTAAATGATTTCATCGGCATATTTCAAATATAAAGCATCAGGTTCTTTATCACTCTGAAAAACAAGCGTATAGATGCCTAAATTATGCGCTGTGCGAATAATTCGAATGGCTATTTCGCTTCGATTGGCAATTAATAATCTCAATTTCATCTTCTAAAATGTATATGTGAAAATAATTTCTTCAGTAATATTGATTTATAACGGAATGCTTCCATGTTTACGCTCTGGTTTAGCATATTGCTTGTTCGACATGATTTCAAAAGCTGTAATCAACACATCCCGAGTACGTTCTGGTGCAATTACCTCATCTATCAAGCCCATTTCCTCAGCTCTATAGGGGTTTGCAATTT
Source organism: uncultured Paludibacter sp. (assembly GCA_964455235.1). Classification (GTDB taxonomy): domain Bacteria; phylum Bacteroidota; class Bacteroidia; order Bacteroidales; family Paludibacteraceae; genus Paludibacter. The sequence goes on along the minus strand of CAYVWK010000012.1, from coordinate 19,733 downwards.
CAGTTTTATATTTTTCGGTCAGGATTTTCTCCATTTCAGCCCGATTTTCAGCTTGAGCCAATTCGTGTTTATTGACTATTTTAATGGCTCCTGCAGGACCCATCACCGCTATTTCTGCGGATGGCCAAGCAAAATTAAAATCACCACCTGTATTTTTACTGCTCATCACAATATAGGCACCACCATAAGCTTTACGTGTAATAACCGTGATTTTAGGGACTGTAGCTTCACAAAAAGCATATAAAAGCTTGGCTCCATTACGGATAATGCCGTTATGTTCCTGCTCTATACCTGGCAAAAATCCAGGCACATCCTCTAAAATCAATAAAGGAATATTGAAAGCATCGCAAAAACGAACAAAACGAGCTCCTTTAACACTGGCGTTAATATCTAAAGTACCAGCCATTACTTTAGGTTGATTGGCAACAATTCCAATCGTTTTGCCATTTAATCGAGCAAAACCCACCACTATGTTTTGAGCAAAACGTTCGTGTACTTCAAAAAAGCTTTCCTTATCAACCAAAATTTGAATGATATCCTTCATATCATAAGGACGATTTGGGTCATCTGGGATGATTTTACTAAGGAATTTCTGACGAGATTTATAGTAATTAATTTGATTAGAAACAGGTAAAGATTCGAAATTATTTGATGGAATATAAGATAGCAGTTTACGAACTAATAAGATGGTATGTTCCTCATCATCAGATAGAAAGTGTGCTACACCACTCTTATTTGCGTGAATATCACCACCACCTAAACCCTCCATGTCTATCTCTTCATTTAGGACTTCTCTAACCACATCAGGACCTGTTACAAACATATATGAGGTCTTCTGAGTCATGAAGATGAAGTCCGTCAAAGCAGGCGAATACACCGCGCCACCAGCAGCAGGACCTAGAATCACCGAAATTTGAGGGATAATACCCGATGAACGCACATTATTGTGAAAAATTTTAGCATAAGCTGATAAACTCTTCACCCCTTCTTGAATACGAGCACCGCCCGAATCCATGAGTCCAACAATAGGAGCACCTAATTTGAGAGCCATTTCCTGCACTTTAGCAATTTTTTTACCGTGTGAATAGCCCAAAGAACCTCCTAGAACAGAGAAGTCCTGTGCATAAGCAAATACACTTTTTCCTTGCACCAAGCCCCTTCCAACCACCACACCATCACCATAATTGGAACTACGACTGCTCATAGGCGAATCGGTAGGAGCAACAAAAGCATCAATTTCAAAAAAACTACCCTCATCAAAGAGCACATTCAAACGCTCTCTCGCCGTAAGTTTCCCCTTCAAATGCTGCTTCGTAACGGCAGTATCTTCCATGTTTTGAAGCACTTGCCTCCTATTTTCTAACATATTATTCTTCGTCATCTAACTTCTTTAAATGTCTTTCTTTATAATTTTATGAACTTTACAAAGTTGTTGAACTGTTGAATCGTTCAATTGTTGAGGTGTTGAGATGTTGAGGTGTTGAGATGTTTAAAAGTTTAGGTTAATGCTTTACTATAGAGTCTAACCCCCTAAACCTTTAAACTTTTAAACTACTAAACCAATCCCCACTAATAATTATTCTCATCAGCACATCAAAACACCATCATCATCAATATAACAAACAATAAAGCGGGCAACATGTTCATTATTCTCAGTTTTTTTATCTCCAAGATATTGATACCTAAGCCAATAAGCAGTACACCACCAATATTAGTGAGCCCGTGTATGATTTCTGGAGTAAAAAAATCACTGGCTAACATGGCTATCAAGGTCAATAATCCCTGAAAAATAAGCAATGGAATCGCTGAAATTACCACACCTAAACCAAAAGCTGAAGCCAATAAGATGGCTGAAAAGAAGTCCATAAAGGATTTGGTGAATAAGAGGTCGGATGATACGCCTGTGCCCTCTTGAATTGTTCCTAAAATGGTCATAGAGCCTACGCAAAATAACAAAAAGGAGGTGATTAAACCCTCTGAAAACTTCTCGTTACCTATCTTTAAACGCCTCTTTAAGTATTCGCTGAGCTTTTCTACTGATGCTTCTATGCCCAACCACTCTCCTACTAATGAGCCTAATGCTAAGCTTGTAACTATCAATAAAATACGTTCCATTTCCCAGACCATAGAAATACCAATGGCTATGGTGAATAAACCAATAGCTTGAAAATAGATGCTTTTGATTTTTTCGGGCATAGCCTTTTTAAAAACCATCCCGATGCTGCCTCCTACTAATACGGCGGCTGTGTTGACTAATGTTCCTATCATTTATTATTTATATCAATCTAATTTAGCATGCAAAGATAGAGTTTTTATTGTTTTCTGACTTTAAATGCGAGTTTTTCTGTAAATTTGCATGCATTTATCATTTAATCTTCAATATTGATGGAACCATTCCTATATCGAATTGCTAATCAGTACTATAAGCATTATCAGAATACCCTGCATGAGTTTACTTTCGTTTTTCCAAACAGACGTGCAGGTATCTTTTTTCAGCATCATCTTTCCAAAATTGCTGAAAATCCTGTGTTTTCACCGCAAATTACGACCATAGACTCGTGTTTTATGGAGGCTTCTGGTTTGCAAACTGCGGATAGACTCAATATGCTTTTTCAATTATATCGTATTTATAAGCGAATTAGTCATTCTACCGAAAGTTTTGATGAGTTTGTGTATTGGGGTGAGATTATTTTGGCTGATTTCAATGAAGTGGATAAATATAGAGTTGATGCGCGTCAGTTGTTTACTAACTTGAAGGAGCTCAAAGAGTTATCTGATTATGAAGATGTATTTTCAGAGGAGCAAAAACAGGCTATCGAACAGTTTTGGGGCAATTTTTACCCTACTATCAAAAGTAATAGTCAAGTAGAATTTCTTCAAACTTGGGAGGTTTTATTTCCTCTTTATCAAGAGTTTAAAACTGAACTTTTAAAGGATAACTTAGGATATGAGGGCATGATTGCTCGTAATGTGATAGATAACTTGAAAAATGGGGATGAAATCGCTTGGTTTGATAATAAGCAATTTGTTTTCATCGGGTTTAATGCGCTCAATCCTTGTGAAAAAGAGTTGATGAATATTCTCCAAAAACGAAATCAAGCGGATTTTTATTGGGATTATGAAGCGGATGCTTTGCAAAACAAAGATAATCCTGCATCGCAATTTTTTAGAGCTAATACGGAACAGTTTAAATCTAAATTTGATATATCTTTAGATGTTCAAATGTCTGATAACAAGCATATTGAACTCTACCGTATTCCGTCTTCTATAGGTCAAGCGAAACAAATATATCAAATATTGGACACGCTTTATCCTGAAGGAAATCAAGAAAAAGACTATTTGAAGACAGCTGTGGTCATACCTAATGAAAAGTTGATGTTGCCTATCATTTATTCAATACCAGAAAAAATTGATAAGATAAATGTGACGATGGGATATCCGCTACAGATCACTTCCATAGCGGGTTTGATGGATCATATTTTTGAATTGCATAGACGTAAAAAAATGATAGATGGCAAGATGAAATTTTATCATCTCACGGTTAGAAATGTAATTAATCAGCAGTTTGTTGCCTTTATTTGCAGTGAAAACATCAACTTTATCAATAGCGAAATCATCGCTAAAAATCTTATTTATATCGATGAATCCCTTTTTAGACAACATAAATTACTAGAAAAAATCTTCAATCCTGACATTCAAATAGCTGATTTTACGGCTTATTTAATAGATGTGATTAAAGCTTTAGTTGAAGCTTGGAATAGCTTGGAGGATAAACCTGAAGATCATCAGTTGGAATCGAGCTTTTTGTATCAATACTATATGACTATCAATCGAATAGATGATTTATTAAAAGCGAATACGGATATTGAATTGCAGGGTCTAGAAACGCTGATTCGTTTGATAAAACAGCTGACAAATAGCATTAATATTCCCTTTGTAGGCGAACCTTTGAATGGTCTACAAATCATGGGAACCTTGGAAACCAGAGGGTTAGACTTTGAAAATATCATTCTGAGTTCTTTCAATGAAGGAGATTATCCCAAACAAAAAACTTCCAATAGTTTTGTTCCCTATCATTTACGAAAGGGCTTTGGCCTACCGACTTACGAACATCAAGATGCCATTACAGCTTATAATTTTTATCAGATTTTTAATAGAGCCAAAAAGATTTATTTCATAAGTGATTCACGGGCTGTTAAAACCAATTCAGGTGAATTAAGCCGCTTCTACTATCAACTTAAATATCATTATGGCTATACGATCAAGGAAACTTTCGTCAATTATGATGTGAGTATTCATGCTGATGAAGCGATAAGTATCGATAAAACCACTGATATTCAGGCGAAATTAGCACAATTTGTAAGTAATGAGGATGAATATGAGAATATTGCCCTTTCAGCAAGCAGCATTAACACCTATATTCAATGTCCTCTCAAGTTTTATCTACGGAATATTGAAAAAATTAATACACCTGATGAAATAAGTGAAAGTCCAGAAGCCAATGTTTTTGGTAGTATTTTGCATGATGTAATGGCGAAAATTTACGAACCATATGCTAATATGCAAATAGGTGTTGATTTGATCACATCAATCTCTAAAAATGATATCCTACTCGATACTCTTATTCAAGCTGCTTTCGCAAAGCATTATTTTAAAATAGATTCCAGTAAAAATCTACCTACATTAAAAGGGAATAACCTACTGATTTCTAAAGTAATAAAAAAATATATCAGAGGTGTTTTAAATTATGATATGAAATATGCACCTTATACCTTTATATCTGGTGAAAAAGTGCATAAAACGCGTCTAAATACGGTTTATGGTGATGTAAAAATCAAAGGATACATCGATAGAATTGACTCAAAAGATGATGTTATCCGTTTGTTAGATTATAAAACAGGAAGAGGTGAATTAGAATTTAATAATTGGGATAATTTATTTGCTCATCATCAGACGACTAAGGATCAGGCAGGTTATGTCTTACAATTATTGATTTATGGTATGCTTTATAAATCCAAAGCTGAGGGTAAAACAATTAGCCCTGGTTTGATTTATACGCAAAAAATATTTCAATCCTTATTCAATACAGAAATAATAGCTAAGTCTATTTTTGAGAAGAAAAAAGCGATAACAGACTATGCAGAAGTTGAAGAAGAGTTTAGCATTCGCTTGCGGTCGTGTATAGAAGAAATGTTCAATCCTGAGGTTCCATTTTTTCAAACTGATGAGGTTGATGCATGTAAGTATTGCGACTTCAAACAAGTATGCAAAAGGTAAATTTTTACATTTTTAATCATTGAAATCGAGGTAATCTTAAAAAATAGCTGTTCCTTTGTACCCGATTTTTGAGTAATTTTTAAGGACAATACAAACATTATGGCAAAATTTAGAGGTGCAATAGTAGTTGAAATTGAAAAGTGTAAAGGATGTGACTTATGCGTTATAGCCTGCCCTTTTGATGTATTAGATTTATCGAAAGATGCTAATAATAAGGGATATAACTTTTCTTTTATGAAGAATCCTGAGTCTTGTACAGGCTGCACAGCTTGTGCGGAGGTATGTCCAGATGCTTGTATAACAGTTTATAAAGTTAAAGTATGACAAAACATAAAGAAGAAGTGACCCTGATGAAGGGTAATGATGCCATCGCTCATGCTGCAATTCGTTGTGGATGTGATGGTTATTTTGGTTACCCCATTACGCCCCAGTCGGAAATTATGGAAACCTTGATGGCTGAAGAACCTTGGAACACTACGGGTATGGTGGTTTTACAAGCTGAAAGTGAAGTGGCTTCTATCAATATGGTGTATGGCGGTGCTGGTTGTGGCAAAAAGGTTATGACTTCCTCTTCTAGTCCAGGCGTAAGCTTAATGCAAGAGGGTATTTCCTATATGGCTGGTGCTGAATTGCCAGGCGTAATTGTGAATGTGATGCGTGGCGGACCAGGTTTAGGTACTATTCAAGCCAGCCAAGCTGATTATTTTCAGTCAGTTAAGGGCGGTGGTCATGGTGACTACAAACTCCCAACTTTAGCTCCAGCTTCTGTACAAGAAATGGCTGATTTTACAGTTTTAGCGTTTGAATTAGCCTTTAAATACCGTACACCTGCTTTGATTTTAGCGGATGGTATTATTGGTCAGATGATGGAGAAAGTGGTTTTACCTCCTTTTCAACCACGCATGACAGAAGAAGAAATTCGTACAAAATATCCTTGGGCGGCTTTAGGTAAACTTCCTGATAATAAGCCTACTTATATCACATCACTTGAACTATTAAGTGAAGATATGGAGCGTGTAAACCAGCGTTTACAAGCTAGATATAGAGAGATAGAAGCCAATGAGGTAAGATATGAAGCTATTCGATGCGAAGACGCTGACTACGTGTTTGTTGCTTTTGGAACTATGGCGCGTGTTTGTCAAAAAACCGTCGAATTAGCTCGTGCAGAAGGAATTAAAGCTGGTTTATTACGTCCCATCACCTTATATCCATTTCCTTATGACGCAATTAGTTCTTTAGCTGATAACGTTAAAGGTCTGATTAGCATTGAAATGAACGCTGGACAAATGGTAGAAGATGTGAAATTAGCAGTAGGCTCCAAAACACCAGTAGAGTTTTATGGCAGAATGGGCGGTATAGTCCCCTCCCCAGACGAAGTTTTACAAGCCCTCAAAACTCAATTAATCTCAAAATAATATTGTATGTAAGCATGACTTTTCTGATTTTATCAGGATCACAATAATCATTTAACATTCCACATTCAACAATTAGTCACATCGACATATTATTCACATCGGCACATTATTCTCATTAGTCACATTTGCACATTAAAATATGAATACAATAGATATAATCAACCCCGCAAATCTTGTCTATCAAAAGGCAGCAGTCTTAAATGATTTACCTATGCATTACTGTCCAGGTTGTAGTCATGGTGTGGTACACAAACTCATCGCTGAAGTGATAGAAGAAATGAATATGCAAGACAAAAGCATAGGCGTAGCACCCGTTGGATGCGGCGTTTTCATTTATAAGTATATTGATATTGATTGGCAGCAAGCAGCACATGGTCGTGCACCTGCTTTGGCAACCGCTATCAAACGCTTGCTCCCTGATAGATTGGTTTTTACCTATCAAGGAGATGGTGATTTAGCGGCTATCGGTACTGCTGAAACCATTCATGCCTGTAACAGAGGTGAAAACATCGCTATTATCTATATCAATAATGCAATTTACGGCATGACAGGCGGACAAATGGCACCTACTACCCTACTTGGCATGAAATCAACTACATCTCCAACGGGTCGAGAATTACCGCTTGCAGGTCATCCTTTGGATATGTCGAAATTAGTAGCTGAATTAGAGGGTGTTTGCTATGTGACACGTCAAAGCGTCCACAATTTAGTATCTGTAAAACGAGCTAAACGAGCTATACGTAAAGCCTTTGAAAACTCTATGCAAAACAAAGGAACTTCTGTTGTGGAAGTAGTATCTACCTGTAACTCAGGCTGGAAAATGACTCCAACAGATGCCAACGATTGGATGGTTGAGAATATGTTCCCCGTATATCCTATGGGCGATTTGAAAAATGTATAAGCCTTTCCATCATCTTAAAGAATAAAACAATGACAGAAGAAATTATAATTGCAGGTTTTGGTGGACAAGGTGTTTTGTCTATGGGTCGAATTTTAGCGTATGCAGGTTTGGTGCAAGATATGGAAGTCAGCTGGATGCCTTCTTACGGACCTGAACAGCGCGGTGGTACAGCCAATGTTACCGTTATTTTAAGTGAAGAAAGAATCAGTTCGCCCGTATTGAACTGCTACGACACAGCTATCGTTTTAAACCAACCCTCTTTGGATAAGTTCGAAAGTAAAGTGAAACCAGGTGGTACTCTTATTTTTGATGGAAATGGTCTCAAAAAGCTGCCTACACGCAAAGATATTCAAGTTTATCGCATAGATGCCACTGAATATGCCTATGCCAACGATGCCACTAAAACCCTCAATATGATTATCTTAGGAGGTTTTCTAAAGGTGAAACCTATTGTTAAGGTCGAGGATGTACTCATTGCATTAAAAAACACTTTACCCGAGCGACATCATCACCTAATCCCTATGAACGAGAAGGCTTTACAGGTTGGTATAGAGCTAATTACTGAGTTTTAACCAAGTGCATCAAACTCCAACGATGCTTTTCCTTTGATTTTACAAGTTGAAGTTGATATTTTCCGGCTTCTTCCTCTAAAATTGAAATATCCTCTTGGTAAAAACCACTTAGGTATAATTCATCACCAACATCTAAACAAGCAGCATAAGTCGCCATATCATTCAATAAAATATTCCTATTGATATTGGCTAAAATGATGTTGAATTTTCTACCTTTAAGTAACTCTGCGTCACCTAATAAAACTTCAATATCAGGCGTATTATTTTTGTGGATATTTTCTAGAGAATTTTCAACACACCAATCATCAATATCAATAGCAAGTATATTTTTCGCACCTCTTTTTGCAGCGAGAATAGCTAATACAGCTGTACCACAACCCATATCCAGCACCGTTTTATCCTCAAAGTTCATGGTCAGGATTTCTCCTATCATCAAGCTAGTAGTTTCATGATGACCAGTTCCGAATGACATTTTTGGGTCTACAAGAATTTTATACTTCGTATCAGGTAAATTAGTATGGAAAGAGCTGTGTATCAGACATTCATCCCCAATAACAATAGGCTCAAAAAAATGCTTTTCCCATTCCTCATTCCAATTCACCTGCTCTACCTTATGTACCTGAAAATCTAGTTTATCAGCGTATTCAAAATCAGTAATAAACTTAGCAAAGATAGGTTCATCAAATAATTTTTCAGGGATATAAGCCAACATGCCATCCTCATGCATATCAAAGCTCTCAAAGCCAAAATTAGCCAGATATTCTGCTAATAAATCATAAATATACTCTTCATGAGGCTCTAACTGGAATTTAATTTCAATATAGTTCATTTGATTTGAATTTTATTCTTAGATTTGTCTGCAAAAGTAAGAAATTTCTATGCAATAATTTCATCTACTGAATAAGACAGCAAAGCTTGTATTTATTAACGCTTGATGGTATAGTTATTGCAATAAATTCCCGTTGCTTAAATCAAAAGCAATTATTTAGTAAAGAAAGAGAGGTAATTATGAAAACAAACATTTCAATTTTAGCCCTATTGGTCATGATGAGTTCCTACTCATTTGGACAGGATTTCATTGATGATGTGTACGTTAAGCCCAGTGATGTGAAGAAAACTCAAACATCAGTCAAGAGTCAAAAACCCACGTATAAAAATGGTGCGAAAGAAATCATCTACTTAGACGATAATCAAGAAAAAGTACTGATAATAGAGAAAGATACCGTCTATTTGCTTTCTGAAATGAATGATGAAACGGATAATTATTCAGAAGAAGAAGGGTATTATTTGAATGGATTTACAGGTTCTGATACTGAATATGAATATGCAGAGCGCATTCGCCGTTTTCACAATCCAAAATTCACCATCCATATTTCCGATCCCCAATACACCGATATTTACTTCTTAGATGATTATAATTGGAATGTATATGTTGGTGGTTCTTATGCTTGGGTAACACCAACTTGGACAAATCCTTATTGGAATAATTACTATTTTAGTCCGTACAGCTATAGCAGCATGTATTGGAGAAATAGCTGGAATTATGGTTATCCATGGCATTATGGTCATCATTACCCACACTATGGTTATGGATGGTCTAGCTACTATGGTTGGGGAGGCTATTACCCTGGTTATTATGGATTTGCAGGCTATCCTTACTATGGTGGCTATCCCTATTATGGTGGCGGTTACTATCCTCATCATTATTATCCACATTGGGGTTCTACCAATACAACTGTATCTCGCAATAGGAATTATAGTGAGAACACAAGACGCGAATATAACGGAGGGCAAACGCGTGTAGGTTCTTCAACGACAAGGATTTCAGGTGGTAGTAGTGCAGGAAATGCGGTACCACAACGTACTGGCAGCACAATGACTTCCAATAATCGCACAGATAATACAAATTATACGGGTACCACAACAACTACGCGGACAAATCAACGCACAGGAAGTGTGGATAGATCGAACATTTCTGCAGATAGAACGAACAACAATTACGTTCGCCCATCTAATGTGAATACGCGAACAAGAACGGTTACAACAGGCTCTACATCAGCAACAAATAACAATAGAACAGGAACAAGTTCCACCACCAATACTTCCAATAGAAATTCGACAACTTATCGTAGTGGAACAACTACAACTAATCGTTCAGGTTCTACAGTACGAACAGGTACAGGAACTTCTAATGTGAGAAGCAGTAGTAGTAATATTAGCAATAGCAGTACATCAACACGCTCTTCATCTAGTTCAACTCGTTCATACAGTGCGCCTTCTTCATCCTCATCATCTTCTTCTTCAAGAAGTTATAGCGCACCCTCTTCAACGCGTTCTTCGTCATCATCCTATAGCACTCCAAGCAGGAGCAGTTCGTCTGGCTCCTCTTACTCAAGCCCAAGTTCAACACCATCTCGTAGTTCTTCAGGCGGAGGAGGTAGAAGATAATCTAACATTATAATTTGACAAATATGAAACGTATAATATTTATAAGTCTCGCAGTTTTATTCGGTTTGTTAGCCAACGCGCAAACCGAATTTGATGCATTGAAATTTGCTCAACCAGATATTTACGGAACAGCCAGATATAGCTCAATGGCTGGTGCTTTTGGAGCTTTAGGTGGTGATCCATCAGCATTTAGAGATAACCCAGCAGGATTAGGTATTTATAGAAAATCAGAACTTGCTACTACCATAGATTATAATGTGCAACGTTCAAGAAGTACTTGGATGTTAGGAAATGAAATGGAAGAGAGTTTCAATAAGTTTGGCTTTAATCAGCTTTCTTACGTACTGTCTGTACCAGCTTATTCCTCATCAAGCAATTTAAAATACTCCAATTTTGCTTTCTCCTATAATCGTTTGAAAAGTCTAGATAGAAGTGTAAGAATGAATGGAGGTACTGGTGTAACTTATTCTATAACAGATTATGTGGCTTATTTTGCGGGTGATAGTCATCCAGATGATTTGGATGAAGTGAGCGGATATAATCCTTACAATAATACTTCAGTTTCTTGGATTGCTGCATTATTTGCTAATTCAGGATTAATAGAAAGTTTTGTTGATAGTGAAGGGTATTTTTGGAATTCAGCTCTATTCCAAGATGAAACCGTTGCTCCCTCTTATCGATTGAGAGAAAGAGGCTATCTAAACGAATATGCATTTAGTTGGTCTGGCAATTTCAATAATAAACTTTATATAGGTGCTACTATTAACATTCATGACTTAGCTTATTCTTTGAAATCAGAATACGATGAAACTTTCTCTTCGGATGGCGGATATGCAAATCTCATCAATACCTATGAATCAAGCGGTAATGGTGTAGGATTTAAATTAGGTGGAATTTATGTGCCACTTGATTTTTTACGTTTAGGAGCATCACTTCAAACACCTATAGTATACAGTGTTAAAGATTATTTTTACACTGATTTGAATTCAGGTTTTAATACGGATGATGGCTTTATAAACCAGCGTGATGGTTCGCCACGAGGAGACAGTTCATTCAAAATCAGAGGACCATTTACGTATAATGCAAGTGCCGCGCTCATCCTTGGTAATATGGGTTTATTAAGTTTTGAATATGCTGGTAGTCAAAATTCACATGTGAAATTCATGGATACAAGCAATGATAGTTTTGATTTTGATGCTGAAAATGATGGTATTAAAAACAATTTTAACACCATACATACCTTTAAATTAGGAGGTGAATTAAGATTAAGCAATAATTTTTCCCTACGTGCAGGAGCTGCCATTATGACTCCTCCAACACAAGAAAGCATAGGTAAATTATTTTACCCCAATACCATACGTACAGATATAGATTATTTTGTGCAAGATGGAAATACAACCTATTTATCAGGAGGTTTTGGATATAGAGTGTCTGATTGGTTTTTAGATTTTGCTGTAATCAATAAATCATATAGTCAGAAGTTTTACCCATTTAATACATTTGATTTTGATACAGGCAGTAATTTTAAACCAGCAACAGTTAATACAAACAGCTTCAATGTAGTTGCCACTTTAGGATTTAGATTTTAAGACGATAAATTCAATTATAGATTTCCGACAATTAGACATGTAGTTTGAAAGAAAAAGCTCTGCTTTCATTTAAAATGATATAGCAGAGCTTTTTTGATTGGTGTCATTTCTTATCCCTTCACCATGATCAGCATCATTTTAAATCTCTCTACTGCGTTTAGGGCGTGAGGAACGTTGGCAGGCATGATGATGGCTTCGCCTTGTTGGAGGGTGTGCGATACGCCACCGATGATGATTTCAGCGGTACCGTCTAATATCTCTACTATCGCGTCAAAAGGAGCAGTATGTTCACTCAAGCCTTCGCCTTTGTCAAAGGCAAAAAGGGTGATATTACCTTTTTCGTTGCGCAAAATGATTTTGCTGACTACAGATCCATCTGCATAACTAACTGTCTCAGAGACATTAAACTTTTCACCAACTGGGAAACCTTTGTTTTTGGAGGGCGGTACAAATTTGAATTCACTCATATCTATATAATTATTAATTGTTAATGGTTGATTATTAATTCCTATGTTAAATATTTTTGTAAGTCTTTCAGACTAAATTTCCCTTCGTATATAGCTTTGCCGGTAATGACTGCTGGGACCTTGATTTCTATCAAATCATCTATATCCTGAAGAGAGCTAACTCCCCCACTAGCAATAAGATAGACATCAGGGAAGTGTGATAGTATTTTTTGATATAAATCGTTGGATGTACCTGCAAGCATACCATCTTTACTGATATCTGTACAAATCACTTTATCAATTCCCTTATCAATATAAGTCTTCATAAACGGAATTAGCTCAATATCGGTGGTTTCTGTCCAACCGCTTACGGCTATCTTTTCATCCTTTACATCAGCCCCTAAAATAATTTTTTCGGCTCCGAATTTCTCTATCCACGAAGTGAAAATCTCAGGGTTTTTAACGGCTATGCTACCACCTGTAACCATAGCTGCACCTGATTCAAAGGCAATGCGCAAATCATTATCTGACTTCAAACCACCTCCAAAATCAACTATTAAATTAGTTTTAGTAGCAATTTGCTCTAATACCTTATAATTGACGATATGCTGAGCTTTTGCACCATCTAAATCAACTACATGCAGACGACGAATGCCAGCATCTTCAAACATTTTAGCAACTTCTAATGGATTTTCATTATAGATAATCTTCTGATTATAATCACCTTGCGATAAGCGAACGCATTTACCATCAATAATATCTATAGCGGGAATAATTTCTATCATGTTGTTTTTAAATTTTTCAGACAAAAATACTAAAAATTAATCGGAGAGAAAAGCATCTTATCTGATAATCTCTTAAACAAAGCCCGATTTGAATTGTTTTATGGATAAACAATATTAAGTAGAAAATGGAGAATTTTAAGACGAATGACAAGGTTGTGATTATAGGTGGAGGCTTTGCTGGACTACAGTTGGCGAAAACTTTGAGAAAAACTAAGCTGAAAGTTACCTTGATAGATAAGCAAAACCATCATCAATTTCAACCTCTGTTCTATCAGGTGGCAAGCGGACGATTAGAACCTTCCAGCATTTCTTTCCCTTTTAGAAAGATTTTTCAGAAAAGTAACAATATTGATTTTAGGATGACGGATATCAAACGTATTATTCCTGAGGAAAACCGCTTGATTACTACCTTTGATAGGAGTATTTCCTACGATCATTTGATTATTGCAACAGGCTGTAAATCAAATTATTTTGGTAATGATGAACTCAAAGAACATACTTTTGCGATGAAAACCACGCAGGATTCTATTGATATTCGTAATAAGATATTATTCAGTTTTGAGAAAGAAATTTTTGCTCGTCCAGAAGAAAAACAAGCTTGGATGAACGTCATTATTGTTGGTGCTGGTCCGACTGGTGTAGAGCTTTCTGGAGCTTTTGCTGAGCTGAAAAACAACGTATTTCCTAAGGATTATCACAATGTGGATTTTTCAAAATTCAATATTATTTTAGTGGAAGGAAGTAAAAATACGCTCAATAATATGAGTCCAGCCTCTCAATCAGCCTCTCAATCTTATCTTGAAAAATTAGGAGTGATAGTCAAAACTGAAACTTTTTTGAGCAGTTATGATGGTAAAGTTGCGATATTGAGTAATGGCGAGACCATCCCCACTAAAAACGTGATTTGGGCAGCAGGTGTTACTGGAAATACTTTAGAAGGATTGGAAAAAGCTGCTATTATCCGCAATAGATATATAGTAGATAGGTACAGTAAATTGACTAATTATGCTAATATTTATGCTTTAGGTGATGTGGCTTATATGGAAACACCCAAATATCCGCAAGGTCATCCACAGGTTGCAAATGTCGCCATCAATCAAGCCAAAAACTTAGGAAAAAACATCATTAAATTACTTAAAAATCAAGATTCCAAATTAAAAGAATATGAATATTTAGATTTAGGAATGATGGCAACAGTGGGTAAACATAAAGCCGTTGTCGAACTGCCATTTCTTAAATTCAAAGGACCGATTGCATGGTACGTATGGATGTTTTTGCATTTGATGTTGATATTAAGCGTTAGAAACAAGTTAGTTATCTTTTTCAATTGGGCTTGGAGTTATTTCACGCGCGACACTTCCCTGCGTTTAATTACTAATATAGATTATTCCAAAGAAAAAGTAATAGATGAATAAACTTCGATTAATCTTCTGTTTTAAATGAAAATATTTTGTGTCAGTAGCAATAAATTTGTACTTTTGCCACTAAACTAAAAAATATTTACATGAAAGCTATCCTGAGAATTACGAGTTTATTTTTCTTCATTTCTATTTTCAACTTCAACATTCAAGCACAACATCAAAAACGCGAAATGCGTGCAGCTTGGATTGCTACTGTTGCTAATATTGATTGGCCTCAAAGTCGCAATAACCCTATCAAACAAAAAGAAGATATGATTAAGTTATTAGATAAACTTGAATCATTAAATCTAAATACAGTTGTTTTTCAAGTACGTCCAACTGCTGATGCACTTTATTACTCTAATTTAGAACCTTGGTCGGTTTATCTGACTGGTAAACAAGGTGTAAAGCCTGATCCTTATTTTGATCCATTGGAATTTGTCGTTGAAGAAGCACACAAACGCTTTATGGAGGTACACGTGTGGATTAATCCCTATCGTGTGTTAAATGGCGAGCGATTGAATGACTTAAGCGAGACGCATATCTATCATAAAAATAAAGATATGGTACTTGAATATGACGGAAAATACTACTTCAATCCAGGTTTAGATATTACACGAAAGCATCTCAATAATGTGGTGAGAGACATAGTTGAGCGTTATGATATAGATGCAATTCACATGGATGATTATTTCTACCCCTACCCTGTTGCTGGGAAAAACTTTCCTGACCAAGCGACTTTCAAGCAATACCCACGTTCGTTTACCAATATCCATGATTGGCGAAGAAATAATGTGAATATGGTGATAGCTGAATTGCAGCAAACCATTAAAAACGCGAAACCTTGGGTTGAATTTGGCATTTCGCCCTTTGGAGTTTGGCGTAATGATAATACAGACCCAGTGAGAGGTTCTGCGACACGTGCAGGCGTACAAAATTACGATGATTT
>CAYVWK010000012.1:0-3851 GCA_964455235.1 uncultured Paludibacter sp. | reverse complement strand
TTTCATAGAAACGCTCAAGGTTTGAATGACAGTCTGCAAACCAATCTGTACAAATACAAAGCTATTTGTCCAGAAAACACCAATATCAAGCGAGTTGCAGCCGAATCGCCCAGCAATGTGCGCGTGCTTCGAGATTTTGATAATTCTTTGATAATCTGGGATCCAATTCAACAAGTAAATGGTTCAGAATTAGCGTATTATGTGGTATATGTTTTTGAAGGAAAAGAAGCAGGTGATTTAGCAAATCCCGCTAATATTCTATGCTTCACCCAAGAAAACATAGTAGATTTAACCAAGTTTGACAAGAAAATGACAGGCTATTACACCTTTGTCGTAACTTCCGTAAATCGCTATAAGTCTGAGAGTCAGCCGAAGTATGCGGTGACGAGGAGGATGTGAGGGATGGTTAATTGTTAATGGTTAATGTGGAATGAATTATTAAATTGATAATTTTGTAATGGAAGTTTTATACGAAGATAATCATATCATCATCATTAATAAGTCCTCTTCGGAGATTGTTCAGGGGGATAAAACGGGTGATACGCCTTTGTCTGAGAAGGTTAAGGTTTATTTGAAGGAGAAGTATAATAAACCTGGTGATGTCTTTTTGGGGGTAACGCATCGTCTCGACAGACCAGTGAGCGGTATTGTAGTGTTTGCGCGTACAAGCAAGGCTCTTGCTCGAATGAACGAGCTATTTAAAAATCAAAAGGTAAAGAAAACTTATTGGGCTATTGTCAAAAATCCACCTAAAGAACCATCAGGAAGATTAGTACATTATATGGTCAGAAATCAAAAACAAAATAAATCTTATGCTCATGATAAGATGGTTCCAAACTCCAAAGAAGCCTCTCTGACCTATCAATTAATAGGAGAATCTGATAGATATTATCTGCTTGAAATCAATTTAGAAACGGGTCGCCATCATCAAATTCGTGCTCAACTCTCCATAATTGGTTGTCCCATCAAAGGAGATTTAAAATACGGTTTCGATCGCTCTAATCCCAATGCAGGCATCTCCCTCCACGCCCGTTATATCGAATTTATCCACCCCGTTTCCCAAGAACTCATCCAAATTACCGCCCCAACACCAAAGGAAGAGAAGGTGTTTGAGTTTATCAAGTTAAAAAGTTTGTGAAGTTAAAAAGTTTCATCTGCCCCTCACTACCTCATACAACATCACCCCAGTCGCCACCGACACGTTAAGGGATTCAATAGTGCCAAGGATAGGGATTTGCGCCCATTCGTCACATAGGCGAAGGTTTTCAGGACTGATACCCTCATCTTCGGCGCCCATCACGATAGCTACAGGTGTTGAATAGTCGATAGCAGTATAGCTTTTATCCGCCTTTTCAGTTGCAGCGACTAATTTAATACCCGAATCTTTGAGGTATTTGAGGGTATCTGTGAGGTTGTGTACACGGCAAACCGGAATACTCAACAATGCTCCAGCAGAGGTTTTCACAGCATCCGCATTTAAAGCAGCACCACCACGCATAGGCACTACGATAGCATCTACGCCCGCACATTCGCAAGTACGAGCAATTGCACCAAAGTTACGCACATCCGTAATATTATCTAAGACAACAATAAACGGATTTTTGCCCTCCTCATACAGTGTAGGGATGATATTTTCGATATTTTGATAAGCCACAGGCGAGATAAAAGCGATTACCCCCTGATGATTTTTCATCGTAATTTTATTTAGTTTTTCGATAGGAACCTTTTGAACAGGCACATTCAACCCAGCCAAAAGTGCAAAAAGCTCCTTCGCTAAATCGCCCGTCATATCCCTACGTAACAGGATTTTATCAATTTCTTTTCCAGCTTGAATAGCCTCTTTTACCGCACGAATACCAAAAATCATATCCTTCTCAGGACGCGCTTTGTTTCTATAATGAGGGAGCATATAAAAATGTTTTAAGTGAAAGTTATTTTAGAGATAAGAAAGCGCAAAAGTAAGGTATTTTGGGGTTAAAACCAAAAGCTTTAAATGGAGAAATGTAGGAATTTAGGAATTTAGAAATTTAGAAATATATACACATATGTAAGAATAATATCTTCTGATCATATCGAAGATATCCTCGATATGGTTTTCAACAACTCTTCTTCCATACCAAAACTTGAGGTCGCATTTTGCGACTTCAAGTATATAATACAGTAACTGAATATGACTCATCAGGTTACCAAACATATCAAAACCATATTTAAAGAAGATAACCAATTAAAAAAGTGACGTGTCGGGATTTCCGACATACCACTCAAGATGGTCATCTTTAAAAGATATCGACAAAAAGCAATTTAGCTTTTTTCTTCCTTAATTTTTACATAAATTTGCATGTCAAAAATTGATGTACATTTCTTTCTTTAAATAAAATATCATGTCTCAAAAAAATAATCAAGAACAGCTGACTAATTTGGAATCTTCTTTATGGAAAACAGCTGATAAATTACGTAAAAACATAGATGCTGCTGAGTACAAACATATAGTTTTAGGATTGATTTTCCTGAAATATATTTCGGATGCTTTTGAAGAGTTATTTGCTAAACTTCAGATGGAAGTTGAGATGGGTGCCGATCCTGAAGATAGAGATGAATATCTGGCTAATAATGTGTTTTTTGTTCCAAAAGATGCTCGTTGGTCACTCTTGCAATCTAAAGCTAAACAGCCTGATATTGGCAAATTCGTGGATGATGCTATGGATGCCATTGAGAAGGAAAACAACTCTTTGAAGGGCGTTTTACCTAAGGTTTATGCTCGTCAGAATTTAGACCCTACAAGTTTGGGTGAATTAATCGACCTCATCAGCAATATCGCTTTGGGAGATGCTAAAGCTCGAAGTGCTGATATTTTGGGACATGTATTTGAGTATTTTTTAGGTGAATTTGCGCTTGCTGAAGGTAAAAAAGGCGGTCAATTCTATACCCCCAGAAGTGTTGTTGAATTATTAGTTGAGATGTTAGAACCCTATCAAGGTCGTGTGTTTGACCCATGCTGTGGTTCGGGTGGTATGTTTGTGCAATCTGAAAAGTTTGTTGCCGATCATCAAGGACGAGTCAATGATATTTCCATATACGGACAAGAGAGCAACCAGACTACTTGGCGTTTGTGTAAGATGAATTTGGCTATCCGTGGAATTGATAGTTCGCAGGTAAAGTGGAATAATGAAGGCTCGTTCTTAAACGATGCCCACAGAGATTTAAAAGCCGATTATATTATTGCTAACCCACCATTTAACGTAAGCGATTGGGGAGGAGAATTGATGCGCAATGATGCACGTTGGCAACACGGTACACCGCCTGTAGGTAACGCCAATTATGCTTGGATTCAGCACTTTTTATATCATCTTGCACCCAATGGAAAAGCAGGTTTTGTATTAGCAAAAGGTTCATTGACCAGTAAAACCTCTGGCGAAGGAGATATTCGCAAAGCATTGGTGGAGGCTGGATTAATTGATTGTATTGTAAACCTCCCTGGAAAATTATTTTTGAATACACAGATACCCGCATCCCTATGGTTTATGCGGCGTTCTAACAATGGTAAAAACGCAATGCCAGGTAAAGACGCAATGCATTGCGTCTCTACGGATAATATATTATTTATTGATGCCCGCAATTTAGGACATTTAATCAATCGCCGCACCTTAGAATTATCGCAGGATGATATTCAACAAATAGCCAATACCTACCACCAATGGCAAAACACAGAGGGTGGTTACGAAGATATTCCTGGTTTCTGCGCATCTGTACCCATTAGCAGAGTAGCAGAATTAGACTATGTATTAACCCCAGGAAGGTATGTAGGTTTGCCCGAAGAAGAGGATGATTTTGATTTTGAAGAACGATTTACA
>CAYVWK010000011.1:16732-26336 GCA_964455235.1 uncultured Paludibacter sp. | reverse complement strand
TGTGGATCGGTAGCTTTAGCCAATTCTTGTTGCCAATTTCCATCACACTGGCGTGCGATTTTCAAACCTTTATAATTTGCTGCTGGTGCATTCACATTCAAACAAATACCCTTGGGGAGACCGTTTTCCAATACACTTTTGGTAATTTTTAAGATGTAGGGTTCAAATTCTGAAAAATCTGCATCGGGATCGAAATTACAAATAGAAAAGCCTATGGAAGGAATCAAGTTTTCGCACCCTTCCAAAGCTGCACCCATAGTACCTGAATAAATCACATTGACAGCAGCATTGGAACCATGATTAATCCCTGAAACTAACAAATCAGGCATCCTGTCTAAAATCTCATTCATCGCAAGTTTCACACAATCTGTAGGCGTACCATTGGATTTATAGCGTTTCAAACCTGGACTATCCTCTATCATTTTGAAACGAATAGGCGTAGTAACTGTAATCGCATTCGACTGACCAGAACGTGGTCCGTCAGGTGCAACTACCACTACATCACCTAATTGCATCATCAATTTGGTTAGAACATGAATACCTTTTGCTTTATGACTATCGTCATTTGTAACTAAAATCAGGGGTTTTTTATTCGACATATTATTTTTTAATTTTTAATTTTAGAATGGAGAATATGAGAAAAGATGCAGTTATTAGAAAGAAATACATTAAATCTCTACTATCTAACACACCTCTACTCAATGACTTATAATGAGAATGAATGCCTAAATTTTCTAAGAAAGAAATCTGTATTCCTTGCTGAAAAAAGAGAGCTATCATTTCAAATCCGTAGTACATCAAAAAAGATATGGTAATGCCTAAAATGAAGGCGAATACTTGATTTTTTGATAAGGAAGATGCAAAAATACCTATGGCAACATACAAAGCAGCCAACAATATCAGACCGATAAATGAGCCTATAAAAGCTCCAGTATCGACATTTCCAAGCGGTTCAGCTATATATCTAACAGAAAAATAGAATATCAAAGTAGGCAATAAGGCTATGATGACTAATGTCCAGGATGCCAAAAACTTACCTATTACTATCTTACTGATACCTATGGGTTTAGCGACTAAACTTTCCCAAGTTCCCTGTTGTTTCTCCTCTGAAATAGAGCGCATAGTGATAGCGGGACAAAGGAACAAAAACAGCCAAGGAGCTAATTCAAAGAGACCATCTACATTCGCATAACCACTTTCAATAATGTTGTAATGACCAGGTATCACCCACAACATCAAGCCTGTAGCCAATAAAAAAACAGCAATTATCATATAAGCGATGATGCTGTTGAAAAAAGCATTAATTTCTTTCTTGAAAATGACAGAAAGCATGTTGTGATACTGACTTTAAATTTTGCGAGCTGCAAATATACTAAAAAATTGTGGATTACTCAAGCTTGAAATTCTCTAAACTTAGTTGTTTTCCATCAAAAACGCCATATGTAAAAAGACTTACAAAATCACCTAAAATAAAGACCTGAGACTTGTTTGGAAGTTGCAGATTCAGTTCTATATGTCTATGCCCAAACACAAAATAATCAATGGGGTGTTCAGACTGATAGTTTTTGGCATATTTCACAATCTCTTCTTTATTTTCTCCTTGATAAGACGTATCAATACCCTCTAATTTCAGGCGATTCTTAGCCGACCAATTATATCCAAAGCGTTGTCCCAAACGTGGTGGTACCAATCCAAATAAAGTTTGAGCTGTTTTACTATGAAAAAGTTTTCTAAGTGCATTAAACTTTTTATTAGCAGTCATAAACTCATCGCCATGTGCCAAAAAGAAACGTTTGCCGCTATGTTCAACTATAAATGGCTTATAATGAACCTGTAAGCCTAATTCTTTTTGAAAATAATCAAATACCCATAAATCATGATTTCCAATGAGAAAATGCACCTCTATACCACTATCGGTTAGCTCTGCCAACTTTCCTAATGTCCTTACAAACCCTTTAGGAACAACGGTTTTATATTCATACCAGAAGTCAAAAATATCCCCTAAAAGATAAATAACCTTGGCATCTTTTTTAACCGTGTCGAGCCAACGAACAAATATGTGCTCGTGAGCGCGTGGGTCTTTTTCCAACAAAGAACCTAAATGTGCATCCGACAGAAAATAAATCATTCAAGCAGTATTTACATAAATCCAAGTTCAAATTGAGCCTCTTCCGACATCATATCTTTGTCCCACACAGGCTCAAACACAATTTCAACATTCACACTTTTAACCCCTTCTACACTGCCTACTTTCATATACAAATCCTCCACTATAAAATCAACCATCGGACAGTTAGGCGAAGTAAGTGTCATATCTATATCTAAATGTCCATTTTCCTGTAAGTCTATCTTGTAAATCAGACCTAAATCATAGATATTCACAGGTATCTCTGGGTCATAGACTGTTTTCAGCATACGAACAATATTCTCTTCTACTGATAGAAATTCATTTGTTTCACTCATATCTTTTTATCTTTTGCGTACTATTTTTTACCTTTTGCGCAGTTTTTTATCTTTTGCGCTCCTCTATAATCCAACAAAAATAGCAAAAAATAGTTTAATCCACCATCACCAAGTTCTCAAATTCAGGAATAGACGGAACTAATTCACCATTCACCACTACAACCGTATCAATCTTAGCCCTGATACAGAGTTTCATATCTTGTTTGCGATAAATTGCTTGATGGAATACATATTTGAATCCTTCTTTAACTGCTCTTAACTTCACTATAAAATTATCACCTGGACGTAAAGGCGTTTTATAGGCTATGTTTACACGTGCTACGACAGCATCTATACCTTGATCGTGCAAAGCAGCAAAGCTCACATGATTAGCCTGCAAAAACTCATGACGTGCATGCTCTAAGTAGTTCTGATACACTGAGTTATTCACAATTCCTTGAAGGTCACACTCGTAATCACGAACCTTCATTTCAACTTCAAATGGATAATGCATAATTTATTTTTTTCTAATAATAGTCAAACCATCCCGCAAAGGCAGAATCACCTTTTCAATACGATTATCTGCCATCAAAGCATCATTAAAACGCTTGATAGCTTTGGTTTGAACATCTTTATTATTTACTTCTTCGGATAATACTTTATCACTCCACAAAGTATTATCAACTAACATAAAACCACCACTTCTCATCTTTGATAAAACCAATTCATAATAATTGGCATATTCTCTTTTATCAGCATCTAAAAAAACCAAATCAAATTGGTAATTTAAACCTTGAATTTTATCTTTTGCATCTCCTATATGAAGTATAATCTTTTCATTATAAGGTGATTGACTGATATTCTCTAGAATAAATTCTTCCAATTCATCATTCACCTCTATGGTGTGTAATTTACCTTTTGCTGATAGTCCTTCCGCCAAACAAAGTGCAGAATAAGCTGTATAAGTCCCAACTTCCAAAATCATATCTGGCTGAATCATCTTGCTTATCATTGCCAATACCCTACCCTGCAAATGACCAGACAACATCCTCGGATTTATCATACGAAGATGGGTTTTTCGATTGATATCTGCCAGATAATCAGGCTCTTGGTCGCTATGACTTGCTAAATACTCTTCTAATTCCATATCAATAGTATTTCAAACTTGAAAGTGCTTCTTCTTTAAAAACAGTTTGAGCTATTCGTTGTATTTCTTCACCTGTTACAGCCATAATTCTTTCTCGCATTTCCTCCATAGTATCAACTTTACCATAACGCAACAGACTCCTACCTAATGTAATAGCATGATTTTCTTTATTTTCCATCGCAATTGCCATCTGACCGAGTAACTGTACTTTATACTTTTTCAATTTATGTTCAGGGATAATATCTTCACGTAATTTTTTCAATTCCGAACGAACTAATCTCTCACATTTTGAAAAATTATCCGCATCACAACCAAAATAAACCGCCCAATATCCCGCATCAGTCATAGGTTGATAGAAAGAATCTACATTATAAACCAAACCATTTTTCTCCCGTAATGAGAGGTTCAAACGGCTATTCATGCCAGGTCCGCCTAAAATATTATTCAACATATACATCCCCATCCTATCTTCATCATAGATATTAAGACTGCGGTTGCCTATAATATAATGTACTTGAAAAGTATCTTTCTTAACTTCTTGATTCTTAGGCTGATACAACTTAGGTTCTGTGCGATTATGTGGACGTTTACGTGAACTACCATTCACCAAATACTTCTCTGCCCAACGCAATAAAGTGTTTTCTCGAATATCCCCTATCACAAAAAACACCATCTCTTCAGGCAAGTAAAAAGAATCGACAAATCCTTTCGCATCCTTTGTTTGAAAGCTTTCTAAAGTCTCTTCAACACCCAAAATATTATGCCCTATAGGAAAATCAAATAATATTTCCTCGAAATCATCAAAAATCAGCTCGGCAGGACTATCATTATAAGATTGAATCTCATCTAAAATGATAATCTTCTCTTTTTCAAGCTCTCTAGAAGGAAAAGTAGAATGGAAAACGATATCTCCAATCAATTCAATGGCTTTTTCAAAATGCTCCTTCAAAACCGTAGCATAAACCACCGTTTCTTCCTTAGAAGTGAAAGCATTCAGTTCTCCACCCACATTCTCGATACGGTTGATAATATGGCCAGAACGCCGTTTATTGGTACCCTTAAACAGCAGATGCTCAACGAAATGCGCTAAACCCTGTTCGTCAGTTTGCTCATCACGCGAACCTGCATTAATCATCATTCCACAATAAGTTACCGCGATAGGGTCAGGTTTATGAATCAGCCTTAAACCGCTGGACAATTGATATATATTATATTCCATGTACTGAATTACGTCTCTTTTTTCAAACAAGCTGCAAAGTTACAATTTTTTTAGCTTCTAACTTGAAAATCAAGTGAAAAACCATCATAACCTAAATTCATGCAATTCATTCATCAAGTTCTCCTAAAGATAATACCTTATAATATAGATAATCTTCACAAAAAATAATATCTTTGCAATTCGGTTTATTAATTAACTATTAATCAAAATAAATTATATGGACGAATTAAATGCTATTGTTCAGCAAGTTGTGCAAGTTTCACCCATTATGAAGGTGATAAGAGTAGCACCTCTTGGATGGGAATTGCCCGATTTTAAACCTGGTCAGTTTGTAGGATTAGCTTTGCCTGCATCAGCAAGTCGCTGCGCAGAAGCAACAGAAGAATTTACAGAGCCAGCACCCGACAAGCTTATCAAAAGAGCTTATTCGATTGCATCTTCTAATGTGGCAAAAGAATATGTAGAATTTTACGTTACTTTGGTGCATTCTGGTTCTTTAACACCCCGCCTTTTCGATTTGAAAATTGGTGATAAAATCTGGATGGGACAACGTTTTACAGGTATGTTTACTTTGGATGAAATCGCTGAAGATCAGAACATTGTGTTGGTTGCAACAGGTACAGGAGTAGCTCCTTATATGAGTATGCTTCGCTCTGATGCCCTTAAAAGAAAAGGTAAAATTGTGGTTGTGCACGGAGCTTCCAACTCTTGGGATTTAGGCTATTCTTCAGAATTGACTTTATTGCAAAGTTTTGCACCCCATTTCTCTTATATTCCAACGATTACAGTTCCAGATAAAGAGGTAACTCCGTGGAATGGCAAAACCCAATTAGTACATGAAATTTGGGAAGATGGCAGTATAGAAAAGGCTTTAGGCTGTAAACCAACTCCTGAAAATACCCATATTTTCCTATGCGGAAATCCTAATATGATTGCTAGCATGGTTGAAACGCTTGGTAAAGACGGCTTCATCGAACATAGTCGCCGCCAACCAGGACAAATTCATGTTGAAAAATTCTAAGTAATTAATTATCAATAAGATGGCAGAACTAACCCTCATTACACCCACATTTTTATTTTCAGCTATATCGCTGATTTTCTTAGCATATACCAACCGATTTTTATCTTATGCGCAATTGGTGAGGACCCTGAAAGACCAATATATGGAAGATAGGTCGCATCTCACAAAAGCGCAGATTTTAAATCTCAAAAAACGATTAAATCTGACTCGCTATATGCAATTATGTGGAGTAGCAAGTCTATTACTTTGCGTTATTACCATGTTTATCATATACTTAGGTATGCAATTAATAGCTGTGTATATGTTTGGGTTAGCCTTAATTTTATTAATCCTATCGCTTAGTTTGTCCGTTTGGGAAATACAAATATCCGTAAAATCTCTCGGAATTTATTTAAGTGATATGGAACATAAGGAAACAGATTCAGTAAAATAAATATTGAACATTATGACACAAGGTTTCATACGTGTAGCAGCAGCAATTCCATCAGTAAAAGTAGCTGATTGCCAGTATAATATCTCGAAAATTATTGAATTGGCTGAAAAGGCTGAGCGTGAGCATGTTGAAATCGTTTCTTTTCCTGAACTTTCCATAACGGGTTATACCTGCGGTGATTTATTTTACAATCAACAATTATTAGATGAAGCGGAGCAAGCTTTGCATGATTTACTACTGCAAAGTTTTCATTTACAGACAGTTATGATAGTGGGAATGCCATGGAGATATGGTAACTCACTGTATAATGTTGCTGTAATTATGCAAAGTGGAAAGATATTAGGTATAATTCCAAAATCTTATATGGCAAATAATAGTGGTTTGAATGAAAGTCGTTGGTTTAAATCAGCGATTGCCCTTCAAACCACTACTGTTAATTTTCGAGGTGCGGATATTAATTTCGGTGCAAATCAGCTCTTTACACATAAAAACACTGCTTTTGCAATTGAAATTTGCAAGGATGTTTGGGTAAGCAATCCGCCATCTACTCAGCATAGTCAGTACGGTGCGGATATTATTTTCAACCTTTCAACCAGCGCCGAATCTACAGGCAAACGTAACTATCTCAAACAGATATTACGCACACAATCTGCTAAATGCAGTATAGGATATGTGTATGCTTCTTCTGGCTTTGGCGAGTCATCTACGGATTTTGTGTATGCTGGTCATGCTTTCATCATAGAAAATGGACGCATTATAGCTGAAAATAAACGTTTCTCTCTTGATCCTCAATTAGTTATATCTGAAATTGATATAGATAAAATAAAGTCGGAAAAACGTAAAAATGATAGTATTTTACCTTTTGCGCAGTCTGTTTCTTATGTAAAAACGCCATTTCATCTACAAGAAAATACATGGACGGATCTATATAAAACTGTAGATAAGTATCCGTTTATACCCTCAAAATCGCAAGCAGGAGAGCGTTATTTTGAAGCTTTCTCTATGCAGATAGGAGGATTAGCAAAGAGGTGGACTCATACACAAGCACAACACTTAATCATTGGAATATCAGGAGGTTTGGACTCTACCTTGGCACTATTGGTTTGTGTTGCCACTGCTGATAAATTAGCTTATGATCGTAAGCGCATAGTGGGTATCACCATGCCTGGTTTTGGCACTACCAACCGCACCTATAATAATGCGTATCAATTAATGCAAGCTTTAGGCATTACCATACGTGAGATTTCTATCAAAGATGCTTGTATTCAGCACTTTAAAGATATAGAGCATGATATCAATCAGCATGATATCACCTATGAAAATGCGCAAGCACGTGAACGTACACAAGTTTTGATGGATGTTGCGAATCAGATGAACGGATTGGTGATTGGCACAGGTAATTTATCCGAATCGGCTTTAGGCTGGAGTACGTATAATGGCGATCACATGTCGATGTATGCGGTGAATGCTGGAGTACCTAAAACTTTAGTGAGAGAATTAACACATTGGGTTGCTAATCAGATGAACAAGGAAGTTCAAGAGGTAATTTTTGATATTCTGAAAACGCCTATTAGTCCAGAATTATTACCTACGGATAAGACGCAAACCAGTACGCAAGTTACCGAAGATGTGATTGGTCCGTACGAACTTCACGATTTTTTCATCTATTATTTTGTGCGATTTGGATTTTCTGCAGATAAGATTTTCTACCTTGCCAATCAAGCTTTTAAAGGAGATTATGAAGCTGAAACCATCGCAAAATGGTTGAAAATTTTCTTAAAACGCTTTATCAGTCAGCAGTTTAAACGCTCCTGCATGCCTGATGCCCCAAAAGTTGGCTCTGTAAGTTTTTCACCACGTGGTGATTGGAAAATGCCAAGTGATGCTTCTGCTTTCAAGTGGGAAAAACCTTAGGTTATTGAAAGGAGTTTTTACTCAATTAGTTCACCAGCACCCTCTCTTAAAATCTCATAAGAATCGCCTGTACAATCTACAATAGTAGAAGGTTCTAATCCACCGTATCCACCATCCACCACCATATCCACCTGATTCTCAAAGCATTCCACTATCAATTCAGGATCGGTGATGTATTCTGATTCATCATTGGTAAAAATAGAGCTTACCATCATGGGGTTACCTAATTGACGCACAATCTCCAAAGCAATAGGATTATTGGGCATACGAATACCTACTATCTTCTTGTTTTTGAAGAGTTTAGGGAGACGATTACTACCATCTAACAAAAAGGTAAAAGGACCAGGAAGGTTCTTTTTTATCAATTTAAAAGCCTTATCATCCATTTTTGCATATTCACTAATCTGGCTAATTTCATGGCAAACAAAAGATAAATTTGCTTTACGAATATCTTTATTTTTTAACTGAACGATCTTCTCTACAGCTCTTGGACAGAAGATATCACAGCCAAAAGCATAGACGGTGTCCGTTGGAAAAATGATTACTCCTCCATCTTTTAAGACTTCAACTACTCGTTCGATGTATTGCGGATTTGGATTATCCTCATAAATTTTTATCAACATAATTATATCACTTTAAATTGCCATTTTCCTTTTTTCATATAGATATACGAACCTAGGGCTAAAATTATCCAATAAACAAATTCTGACATCCATAAAACAGTGAGCCCTTGTGGATTAACTATAGAAACATAATACATATATCCTAGATAAAAAATCAAGGTAAATATTTCCAATGCAAAGGCGGTTTTGGTATTTCCTGTACCTGTAACTGCCTGAAACAGAATACTTCCCACAGCACAAAACAGCATTGCCACTGAGACCAATTTCATCACAGGAATAGCAGTCTGAATCAACTCGGGAGAATTGGTGTAAATCTGTGCAAATAAGTCTGGAAAGAAAAATGTAAACAGCAAAATAGGTGTTACCAATAAAATTGCTATCCCAATAATCCGCCTTACAAAAGGCATCACTTCATTTGTTCGATTTGCTCCTATCAGATTGCTAACCAACGTACTAACTGTTGTTGCTAAAGCCGAACCAGGTATCATTAACATCACATAAAGACTTCTACCTATATTAGTTGCAGCCAAGTATCGCTCTCCCATCCTCTCAATAAAAACAAAGAAAATAAACCAAGTTGAAATCGAGATAAAAAATTGAAACATGATGAAAACTGATATTTCTAAAACATGTATAATCAGCTTAAAATCAAGGCGAAAGTTAGTATATAATCTGAATTTTTTAAAATGTTGATTATAGAAAGTGTAAAGAAATAAATAGACAGAAGACGATGCCTCGGCAATTACAGAAGCTAAAGCAGCACCTGCAATACCCATTTCAGAAAATCCCCAATTACCAAAAACCA
>CAYVWK010000011.1:0-16632 GCA_964455235.1 uncultured Paludibacter sp. | reverse complement strand
TTTATGATATTCTGTACCAATAAGGTAAGAAAAACAGGATATGTTATTTTGAATATATTTTTGCTTGAAAGCATAGCTTAGTTTTTCCTTAAAACTTGCAAAGATAGGAAATTTTGCATTACTTTTGCCTTGCTAGCCCCAGGCTAAAATTTTTAGCCTTTTTTTAATTGCTCATTTATACACTTTAATATGAAACGTACATTATTTCCTATCATTTCTCTTTTCTTTTTAGTTTTTATTTTAAACTCCTCCAATCCTCAAAACCAACAAAGTGCGCAAATCGTAAATTGGGAAACGATTGACAAGCTTTTAGAGCAAGATTTACCTGAATCTGCTTTGAAAGAATTAGATAAATATAAAAATTTATTGAGTAAATCAGATCATCTACAAGAGTGCATCAAAGCTGAATTATATGCTCAGCGCATCCGCATGGATAAAAATCCTGATGAAACAGCAGACATACTGAAAGATTTAGAAGCTTTTAGCTATGCTTTGGATAAGTCAGCAGAACAACAATTGATGTTTTGCACACTTGCAGAATTGTACTTAACGCACTATCAGCATAATAGTTATAATATTGATAAGCGAACTCAAATTCTGAGTGAAATACCTGATGACATCAATATTTGGACAAAAAATCATTATGAGCAAAAGGTAAATATTCTTTTAAATGAAGCTTTAAAAGACAAAGCACTAGTTCAAAACACAGCACTAGAATCTCTAAAAAGCCTCTTATTCCTCTACAATGAAGAGATGATAAGCACACCAAGTTTGTATGATTATTTATTACGTAAGAAGATAGAAATTTACACCTCATTCGATGATGATGCAATTATCAATCAAACATACACAGAACTTATTGAATTTAGAAAATCTCAACATGATAACGTTTTATTAGTCCTAGCTGAATTGGATTACCTTGATTTTCAGGAAGATAACTCAATAGCTATTCTTGAAAAACTAGATAGTTTAGAGAAAATTTATGGTGATAATGAAGCGATCATAGAAATATATAGCAAAAAAGCCAACTATTATCTGCATAATAATGATATACCTAAATACAAAGAATTAGCATACGAATACTGTATGAAAGGAATCAAAGAATATCCTGATTATAAGCGGATTAACCTATTGCATAACTTAAAAAACAACATAGAGTCTAAATTATTAATTTTAAATGGCAAAACACAAGTCAAACCTTTCAGTCAATTAGAACTGACCATAGACAGTAAAAATATTGATGAACTAAGCCTCGAAATATATCGTCTAAACATCTCTCCTACTGATTTTTTCCTATATGAACTCAATAAAAGAATCAATCCTAAAGATGAAATTTTAGATAAGGAATTGATAGAGCAGCAAACTATTCAGGTGAAAACGGAAGCTAAATTTGAAACTACCACTACTAAGTTTAATTTAACTACTTCAGATTATGGTATTTATGAATGTCGTATTCGTGATATTAAAGATGAGGACAAGAAGGAAAATGATGCTAATCAAACAGCGGTATTTCATTTTGTAACGACCGATATGACTTATATCAAAAAAGACATATCAGATACGGAAACTACTTATTATGTAGTAGATAGGATAACGGGTAAAAGGATGAAAAATGTAGAATTAGATTTATATGAGTACAAATTTAATATTAACAAATATGAATTAAAGCATCTCAATACGGCTAAAACTGACTCAAAAGGAAAGCTAACTATTTCACGTAATAAGCCTTATAGTGAGGTAGTTATACATCTTAAAAACAAAAGAGATATTAATTTCTTAGGAAGTACTTATACTTCATTTTACTCTACTAATAGAAATGCAGAGAGAACTCAGGAAAACATCAGTATGCTCACTGATCGTTCTATTTATCGTCCTGGACAAACCCTTTATTATAAAGCCATTGCTTATAGTCTTTCAAAAGAAAAACAAGAGGTAAATCCAAACAAAAAAATCACCATAGATTTAATTGATGCCAATGGTAAAACCATACAATCTAAAGAGCTTATTAGCAATGAGTTTGGTTCAGTTTCAGGTGAGTTTATACTACCTTCAACAGGTTTAAACGGCTATTTTACCCTACGTGCAAATCGTCAATTCTCGCACAGATTCAGAGTAGAAGAATACAAACGCCCCAGCTTTGAAGTGGTAATCGAACAGCCAAAAGATGAAGTGAAATTTGGCAATAAAGTAAAGATAGAAGGCGAAGTAAAAGCTTATTCAGGTTATAGCTTGCCAAATGCTGAAATCAGATATACTATTAATAGACATATTCACCCATTTTGGAGATGGTTTATACCTCAGAATATGACAAATATAGAAGAATCGGGTGTATTAATGACCGATGCAAAAGGTAAATTTACGATTTGCTTCACCCCAGAAAAAGACAAAAACATAGTTAATAAGCAAATCAAACAACTCTATTATTACACTATCAATGTTGATGCAACTGATACCAAAGGTGAAACGCAGCAAGGTAAAATTAATATAGCAGTCGGCGAACAATCTCTGTTTATCCATGCTGATATTCCACAAAAGATTGATAAAACAAAAGAGCAGAGTTTTACCATCAGTACACAAACTTTAAATAGTGAGATAATTCACAAACTACTTAATTATCAAATATATAGCATTTTTGAAACAAGTGATTACGCAGAGAACATTACCACCAATGATGATTATAAAGAGCTTGTTCCTATAGCAGAATCAACTTTTGACACACAAAATAAAGCCTTAAAAATTGATTTTAGTAAATATCAATCAGGTCGTTATAAAATCAAGTTTGCAACGAAAGATGTAGATGGAAAAAGTGTTGAAGCTGAACATTATTTTATCGTATATGGTGCAAAAGATAAAAAACCACCTATTAAAACCTATACTTGGGTTCCCAATAAGCAAATCGAAACTGAAGTTGGAAAAAAAGTGGATGTATCATTTGGAACATCCGTAAAAAATGCAGAAGTACTGATGGAAGTGATGTTTGGAAATCAACTTATATCTTCTAAATGGGTGAAATTCAACAATGCAATACGTCATTATAAAGTGCATTTTGCTCCTCAATACAGAGATGGTATTACTGTGATGTTTACCTTTATCAGAGATGAGAAACTGTTTACCGAAAGTATTCGTATCAGTGAGAAGAAAGTGTCCAAGGCTATTCATCCTACTATGAGCACATTCCGCGATAAACTCAAGCCAGGAGAAGAAGTTGAATGGACAGTAGAAATCCCAGAGGCAGGTGCAAATCGTAAAATTGTAGAATTGCTTGCTTCTATGTATGATGCATCTTTAGATGCTATAGAGCCACATCAGTGGTTATTCAATCCTACCTATCACACTGCATTCCCTTATTCAAATACTTGGACTGCTTATTTCAAGGCTGAAGACTATAAACCAATTATTTATCCATCTGAATATAAAGACGTTCCTTTTTATATTACACCAAGCTCTAATAAATTTGGTTTGTTAGAAATGAACCTCCATTTTAATAATAATCTTTGGATCAGAGGAGGCAAAAGGTCATTAAAATATTATGATAATGATGGTGCTTTGACCTTTCAATCTTCTGCACTGATGTTAAAAGAATCAGCTCCTCTAATGGAGGAATCGGAGATGGAAATTGCAGATGATGCTGACATATTTGTAGAAGAAAAGTTTATTGTACCAAATATACGAACCAATTTCAAAGAGACTGCTTTCTTCTTCCCACAACTCTATAGTGACAGTTTGGGTAATGTGAAACTGCAATTTACTATGCCTGAAAGTCTGACTAAGTGGAAGTTTAACGCATTAGCACATACGAAAGATTTGTATTTTGGAAGATATACAACTGACATTACTACCGAACAAGATTTAATGATACAGTTGAATATGCCACGCTTTGTACGTGAATCAGATGTGGTATATTTCACTGCTAATTTAACTAACTTATCAGATAAAAACTTAGATGCAGCTGTACAATTAGTATTCATCAACCCAAATACGGAAGAAATAGTACAACTTAACAATATTGATAAAATCCCAGTTTCAGTAGAAGCTGGTGCCACTATCCCCATCAGTTGGAAAGTCAAAGGCTTCAAGCCAAGCGATTTATATATCTGCAAAGTAACAGCAAGCACAGCTGAATTTTCAGATGGAGAGCAGCACTACCTAGCAGTCTTACCAGATAGAGTATTGGTAACAGAAAGCTATCCAATTTCAACAAAAGGCTATGCAAAACATCAATTTAGCTTCGATAAAATGACTGAATTGATTGATAAGGTTGACACTCAAAAATTGAGTTTCGAGTTTACAGCAAATCCGATTTGGTATGCAATACAAGCATTTCCTGCTTTATCAACACCTCAGTATGACAATGCAATTGATTATTTCACAGCCTATTATGTAAATATCTTAGCAGGGAAAATTATAGCTGATAACCCAAAAATCAAAGCTATTTTTGAGCAATGGAAAGTAAGCAAAACAACAAATTTACGTTCTGCACTACTCAATAATCCAGAACTGAAGCAAATGTTGATAGAGGAAACCCCTTGGTTAGCAGCAGCTGAAAATGAAACCGAGCAACAAGAACGCATTGCTTTATTATTCGACATCAATCAACAAAGTCAGCAACAAAAAACATGGTTGGAAAAACTACAATCACTTCAATTAGACAATGGTGCCTTCACATGGTATAATGGCATGTTAGAAAGCAGATGGATAACACAGCAAATAGCAGAAGGTTTGATAAAAATTAAATCTTTAAACCAAGATAATAGTACCGAAGAAATGCTTCAACGAGCTATACATTATCTTGACAATCAAATTAATAAAGATTATTTACTCATTCAAAAAAACATCAAAGATTATCAGAAAAAGCAAACCATCAATCCAAATCAGCTACATTATTTGGCGTTGAGAAGTCAGGTATTAGACATAGAACTCAACGAGCAAATTGTAGAAGCCTATGTATATTTCTTAGAGCAAACTGAAAAACACCATCCTAAGTTTGGATTATTAGATAAAGGTTTAGCGGCAATTGCTTTACATCATAATGAAAAGATTGATGCACGTGATAAAGCCTTGCAATCATTATGTGAAAATGCCTTAAAAACAGATGAAATGGGTATGTATTGGGCGAAGAATACAGCAGGTTATAGCTGGAACCAACGCCCTATTTCAGTGCAAGTGAAGTTGATGGAAGCACTGTATCTTTCAGATAGATATACGAATGAAGTAGAAGAAATGAAAGTCTGGTTATTACGCCAAAAGCAAACGCAAATTTGGGATACGCCTATTGCTTCTGTAGATGCTATTCATGCCTTAACATCCTTAGGCAACAATCCTTTGCAGCACCCTATTCATTATACGATTAGCACTTCAAAACAAAGTTTTTCAACTAAAGAAGGAGTGAATGGTAGCGGATATATTTTCAAAGATTTGCAAGTTGATGAAATTAAAGCAGGTGTTACTATTCAAGCTGAAAACACCAATAATACAGCAAATTCACCAAGAGCTTGGGGCTCAGTTTATTGGCAATACTTCCAAAATATGGATGAAGTTAGAACATCAGGTAAAGAACTGCAAATAACAAAGCAGCTATTTGTAGAAAAAATTACAGCTGATAAGAAAGTAATGCTACCCTTAAACGATGCAAAAGATAAAGATTATGCGCAAATCGTAAAAAAAGGTGATAAAATTATTGTACGATTAATTATCAGTTCCGATAGAGATATGGAATTTGTAGCATTAAAAGACAGCCGACCTTCTACTTTAGAGCCTTTGAACCAACTTTCAAGTACTAATTGGAGAGAAAATTTAGTATATTACAGAAGTGTCAAAGATGCCTCTACCAACTACTTTATCCACAAGTTACCAAAAGGAACTTATGTATTTGAAGATGAGTACTTTGTAAATAATTCAGGAGAATTTTCTGGCGGTATAGCAGAGCTTCAATCCATGTATGCACCTGAATATAAAGCCACAGGTTCATGTGGACGTTTAGAGATAGAATAATACGCTTTAAAGTAAGCAAAAGGTAAAAACTTTTAGATTGTTGAAAGCTTTTTATCTTTTGCTTAAGGACTTCACAAAATAGTTTTTATCTTTGTGCGAGTTAGAAATCAACAATAAACCTATTTCAACTAAGGAAAATTCGTTTACAAACTTATTAATTAATTTATTATGTCAGATAACACAATGGAAGAAAACAAAAAACCATCAGCAGAGAAGTTAAAAGCCCTACAGTTGGCTATGGACAAAATTCAGAAAGACCACGGTAAGGGTACTATTATGAGAATGGGAGACAACTCGGTAGAGGAAATTTCAGTTATACCTACAGGTTCGTTGGGATTAGACATCGCCTTAGGTGTAGGCGGTTACCCGCGCGGAAGAGTCATAGAGATATTTGGACCAGAATCATCAGGTAAAACAACCTTAGCTATTCACGCAATCGCAGAAGCACAAAAGGCAGGTGGTATAGCAGCTATCATCGACGCAGAGCATGCATTCGATCGCTTTTATGCTGAAAAATTAGGCGTGAATATAGATGAACTGCTTATCTCACAACCTGATAGCGGTGAGCAAGCATTGGAAATTGCCGACCAGCTTATCCGCTCATCAGCAGTGGATATAGTAGTAATTGACTCCGTTGCAGCACTTACTCCAAAAGCTGAATTAGAAGGCGATATGGGTGATTCTAAGATGGGATTACAAGCTCGTTTGATGTCACAAGCACTTCGTAAACTGACTGCAAACATCAACAAAACTAACACTACCTGTATATTTATCAACCAGTTACGCGAAAAGATTGGAGTTATGTTTGGTAACCCCGAAACAACTACTGGTGGTAATGCCTTGAAGTTTTACTCTTCAGTACGTTTAGATATTCGCAGAGTATCTCAACTGAAAGAAGGTGATGAAGCTATTGGTAATCAGACTCGTGTACGTGTAGTGAAAAATAAAGTGGCACCACCTTTCCGCAAAGCTGAATTTGATATTATGTTTGGCGAAGGCATCTCAAAAAGTGGTGAAATTTTAGACTTAGGAGTCGAATACGAAATCATTAAGAAAAGCGGATCCTGGTATAGCTATGAGGATACTAAATTAGCCCAAGGTCGTGATGCTTCTAAAAATGTAATAAAAGACAATCCTGAATTAGCTGCTGAGTTAGAAGCTAAAATTATTGAAGCGATTAAGAATAAGTGACAATAATTGAGGAATGTAGGAGTTGAGGAATTATAAGTTAAAAAAATCACCGAGCAGTGAAATGCATCGGTGATTTTTTTATATCAATATGAGTGATAAAGCATTAAGTTTCATTTCTTTATTTCTTCTACGTATAACTGTCCCATTTCGTATTTAAGTACCACTACCTTAGCATCTTTAGAAATAAAATCACTTTCAGAAACAGCATCGTAAATGTCTTTATCTATACGCACTTTTCCTGAGGGGCGGAGGTCGGTATAAGCAGTACCAGTTGCATGCACTAAGCTTTTATGTTGCATATCCACAGCCATATAACCTTCGGATTTTTCGAGATTGGTGTTCAGCGCGATGTTTCTTAGCAGACCTTTGGATCCAATCTTAGAACTAAGATATAATATCAGTGCAAAACTTAAGGAAATACCTGCCATGACCGTAAACAAAGCTTTACCTGTTTCACCATGCTCCACAGGTTCAAAATCAAAATTTATATTACCTATCATGCTGAGTGTCAAGCCTGCTATGACGAACACAATACCCGAAATACCTGTAATACCAAAACTAGGCACCACAAAAATCTCTAAAGCTATCAGTATCAGCCCTATTAAAAAGATTAAAATCTCCCAATTAGCAGCTAATCCATCAATATATAAAGGCACAAAATAAAGTAATGCTGCTGCAACTGCAACAATTGCAGGGAATCCAATACCAGGAGTCTGCAATTCAAAATAAATACCCCCAATTATCAACATAATTAAAATACCTTGCACAATAGAACTCATGAAAAAGCCTTTAATATCAAGCATAGTAGAAGGTTTAAACTCGGTAAGTTGATAGGATTCTATTCCTAATTCTTCGGTCAACAATTCATCAATATTGGTTACAATGCCTTCACAATATCCATATTGAACTGCCTCTTGAGAGGTGAACGTCAAGGTTTTACCTGAATCTATTAAATTAGGTACAATCGTTCTTTCATCTACCATTGCCTCGGCAATAAGAGGGTCGCGCACCCATTTATAGGTTGTATCATTGCCAACAACCAAAGTATCTTTACCATGTGCCTCAGCTGTAGCGCGCATAGTGGCACGCATATAAGATTGGTACTTATCAGGCATTTGGTCACCAGTAGCATTTACGACTGTGGCAGCTCCAAAACTTGCACCTGGGCGCATATAAATATGCTTGCATGCAATTGAAATCAATGCCCCAGCTGATGCTGCATTATTATCAATAAAAGCATAAACAGGAATATCAGAATTGAGAATTTTAGTCCGAATGGAATCAGCATATACCACTTCACCTCCATAAGTATTCAAATGAATGATGATTAAATCAGCCTCTAATTTAGCTGCTTCTTCAAAGCCTTTCTGAGTATATAACCAAGTTGTACTGCCAATGTCCTTTTTAATATTAATTTTATAAACCTGTGTATCTGTTGCCTGAATTTGTTGAAAAAGTATCAAAAAACCCATCAAAAAGAGGAATGTAAATCGCTTCATAAGTAAAATTTATATCTATATTGGTTTAAACTATAATGAAAAACTCATCAAATATACGCTAATTAAAAAATTTTATCTACATTTGCAGTGAAAATATTATATAAAAATTTTCGAAAGAGCTCTTTATTTTTGTATCTTTCAGTATAAATAACTGACAATCAATCATTTGCTTTAAGGAAGTTTTTCATAATATGGCTTTGAACCCATATTGGTTCTGTTAATATTCACATTAAAACAACAGAAAATGAAAAAAGTACACATTGAAAATGAATTGGTAGCTTTGCAAAGCAACATGAGAAACTTTGCTTTCTCACTTACATTAAATCGTGAAGAAGCTGAAGATTTATTGCAAGACACTACTTTACGCGTATTAGACAATCAGGAAAAATATACTGAAAACATCAATTTTAAAGGATGGGTGCTGACTATCATGAAGAATATCTTCATCAACAATTATCGTAAGATAGTTCGCAATCAGACTATAATTGATACTACAGAAGACTTGTATCATTTGAATTTACCTCAAAATTCAGGTTTCGCAAACCCTGAGAGTTCGTATGTTACAAGCGAGATACAAAACAGTATTGATTCGTTTGCTGACGAATATAGGATTCCTTTTTCCATGCACGTTCAAGGGTATAAATACGAAGAAATTGCTGAAAAAATGGACTTACCAATAGGTACAGTTAAAAGTCGTATCTTCTTGGCACGCAAACGTTTACAAGAACAACTAAAAGATTATCAATATTAAGATAACAGAGAGCCGAGACTAATCATTTCGGCTTTTTTTATACTAATATTACACACAATCTCTACCCTCTGAAATCAATTAAAATATTATATGAACGAAGGAATTATCATGCTTGGGAGTAATGTTAATCCCGATGAGAATATTGCAAAAGCAAAAGAACTAATCAATGAAAAGTTTGAAATCATTGATGAAAGTGCTATCCTGATTACACTTCCCAGATCTAAAAAGTACAAAAACTACTTTCTTAATCAGGCTATTAAGGTATTAGCAGATGAGTATTATGTTGATTCATGCCGTTTCTTTAAAGAAATTGAGAGGGAGCTAGGGCGTACACCTGAAGGTAAAACGAATGGTCATATTCCTATTGATATTGACTTTGTATTTTGGAATGGAGAGGCGATGCGCAGTGATTATGATAAATGGGATTTTGTGCGTGCTTGTATTGACCAGATAAAAGATAAGCCTTCAGTAAGCAAATTGTAAATTAC
Source organism: uncultured Paludibacter sp. (assembly GCA_964455235.1). GTDB lineage: Bacteria > Bacteroidota > Bacteroidia > Bacteroidales > Paludibacteraceae > Paludibacter. The sequence goes on along the minus strand of CAYVWK010000011.1, from coordinate 6,712 downwards.
TTTATCTAAAGTACGCAAAACGTCAAATTTACGATTTGCCTTCTAAAAATTCCGTTACTACTTTTTCAGTTTCTTTTTTGGCTGTTTCTAAATCATCGTTGATAATTTGCACATCAAAATGAGGTGCGAAGGAAAGTTCAAATTCAGCTTTAGCTATTCGTAAGTCTATCATTTCCAGCGCATCAGTACCTCTTCCTATAAGTCTTTTACGAAGAGTATGTATGCATGGAGGAGCTATGAAAATTAGTAAAGCTCTATCGCCAAATTTCTTTTTCAAGTTCAACCCACCTACTACATCTACATCAAAAACGATATTTTTACCTTTTGCACCTATGCGATCAATCTCACTTTTGAGGGTGCCATAATAGGTATCTTGATAGACCTCTTCGTACTCAATAAACTCATCAGCTGCAATCTTTGCTCTGAACTCGTCGGGCGACATAAAATAGTAGTCCACACCGTTTTGTTCGCTGCCACGAATAGCACGCGAAGTTGCTGAGATAGAAAATTCAATATTGAAACCAGCGTCCAATAAGTGATTGACTATCGTGCTTTTACCTGAGCCCGATGGGGCTGAAAATATGATTAATTTTGCTGACATATCTAAAAAAAAACAGTACTCTTATAAGCCGGGTTCTGTAAGGCTATTTCATAACCTTGTTTGTCATTTATCTAGGACTGTTGTCGCCAACAGCCTCAAGCAATCTACCCCTCGACATCGGGCGGGCAGCCCTACATACGCCGATATACATGATCTTGCAACCCATAGGATGTACGGCTACTCATGTTGCCATGAATACCGGTAAGCTCTTACCTTACCTTTTCACCCTTACCACGCAAGCATGGCGGTTATTTTCTGTTACACTACCCTGCCTTTGCAGACAGCTTCCCGTTAGGAAATATGGTGCCCTATGTTGCCCGGACTTTCCTCTGATTCCTTAGAACCAGCGACAAACCAGAGTACTGAATATTGGGCGCAAAGATACTATTTTGATGCTGATACTGCAATATCAAATAGCAATACATATAAAAAGGGCTATTCATTTGCAGAACAGCCCTTTCATTTCTATTTATAAAATTGATTTAGAAGATACTCCATGCAACGGTCAGACCAGCCATCACAATAGCCACCATACTCATCAATTTAATTAAAATATTAAGTGATGGACCAGCAGTGTCTTTGAATGGGTCGCCAACTGTATCACCAACTACAGTAGCTTTGTGATTTTCAGAACCTTTACCACCAAAATTGCCCTCTTCGATGTATTTTTTCGCATTATCCCATGCACCACCAGAGTTTGCCATGAAGATAGCGAGAACAAATCCAGAGCTTAAGCCACCGATTAACAGTCCGATAACACCTGCAACACCAAATAAAACTCCCATCAAAATAGGGACAGCAATCGCTAAGATAGAAGGAAGCATCATCTCACGCTGAGCACCTTTGGTTGAAATTTCAACACAACGTGCATAATCAGGTTCTGCTTTACCTTCCATGATACCTTTAATTTCACGGAATTGACGACGAACTTCTTGTACCATACTTTGAGCAGCACGACCCACAGCATTCATGGTGAGACCGCAGAATAAGAAAGTCATCATAGAGCCAACAAACACACCCACCAACACCAATGGATTCATCAAATTCACATTATAGTAATTCATAAAATCCAAGAAACTGGCATCAGCTAACTGCACAATAACTCCGTCTGACATCTCTAAAACAGTCTGCCCAACACGCTCCAAAGCAATTTTAATCTCTTCAATATAAGAAGCTAACAGTGCCAAAGCCGTAAGCGCGGCCGAGCCGATAGCAAAACCTTTACCTGTTGCGGCTGTCGTGTTACCCAGGGCATCCAAAGCATCCGTGCGTTGACGCACTTCAGGATCCAAACCACTCATTTCAGCATTTCCGCCCGCATTATCAGCAATTGGTCCGTAAGCATCTGTAGCTAAGGTAATTCCAAGTGTAGAAAGCATACCTACAGCAGCAATACCAATTCCATATAGACCAATACTCAAATTTTGAGGGTCTAAGAAGTTATGTACATCAAACTGGATTGCACTTAAATAAGCTAAAATAATAGCTATACCGATTGTAACAACAGGAATAGCAGTAGAAATCATACCTACGCCCAAACCTGAAATAATCACAGTAGCAGGACCTGTTTCAGAACTTTCAGCTACTTTTTTAGTTGGTTTATAACTTTGAGAAGTATAATATTCCGTTGATTGTCCGATGATTATACCTGAAAGCAAACCCACAATCACAGAGAATGAAATGCCTAACCAGTTTTGAATTTGTAATCCATATAAAATAACGAAAGTGAAAACAGCAATCAAAGCTGCACTTGCGTTTACACCACGACCTAAAGCAGCAAGCAATTGTTTCATCTTAGCGTCTTCTTTTGTTTTCACTAAGAAAATACCCAGAATTGATAACAATACACCCACAGCAGCAATGGTCATAGGTGCAAATACCGCTTTCAATTGCATTTCAGGATTCAAGCGGAAAGCCGCAGCACCTAATGCCGCAGTCGCCAAAATCGAACCTGCATAAGATTCGTATAAGTCAGCACCCATACCAGCCACATCACCTACGTTATCACCCACATTATCAGCGATAGTAGCAGGATTACGAGGGTCATCTTCAGGAATACCAGCTTCCACTTTACCTACTAAATCAGCACCTACGTCGGCAGCTTTTGTATAAATACCTCCACCTACACGTGCAAATAACGCTTGCGTAGAGGCACCCATACCGAAAGTCAGCATGGTAGTAGTGATATAAATCAGCTTATTGCCAGTTGTTTCTACGAAATAATCTAAGATAAGATACCAAGCGGCAATGTCTAAAAGTGCAAGCCCTACAACCGTCAAACCCATTACAGCACCTGAACGAAATGCTACTTTCAGACCACTATTAAGTGATTTTTGAGCTGCATTTGCTGTACGAGCAGAGGCATAAGTAGCGGTTTTCATACCGAAATAACCAGCCAAACCAGAGAAAAATCCACCTGTTAGAAACGCAAAGGGAACCCAACCATTTTGCAGATTAAAATACGCCATAATAGTAAAAATCACTGCCAACACAAGAAATACGATAATCACGATTTTGTATTGTTGACGAAGATAAGCCATTGCACCTTTACGTACGTGCAAAGCAATTTTTTTCATCGTATCAGTTCCTTCACTCTCTTTCATCATCGATTTGAAGAAATAATACGCGAAACCTAAGGCCACCAGCGAGGCGGCAAGAACAAAATAAATAATGTAGTTTTCCATAAAATTTGTATTAATGTAAATTTGAAATTAGTTTTTATGCAATAATTTAATGTATTCTTTTAATATTGATAAGGAATATCGTCCAGCATTTTGATCAACAAAACCCATAACTACCTGTCCACCAGACTCATCTGCACTATCAGAAATAACGCGCACCACAGTAAGCGGTATACCAAAATCGTCGCAAACCTGTGCTACAGCTGCACCCTCCATCTCAGCACAAACCACAGAAGGGAGATTGCGGATAAGAGCCTGCTTCATGGCAGTAGTTGAAATGAATAAATCACCACTAGCTATATCTCCCACCATCAATTTTGGTGATTTAATACCCTGATCCATAAGGAGTTTCCTAAATTCTTTATCTTCTTTCAGAAAATTATGCACTGCATCGGTCATAATCTGCTGATAATATGGATTTATCTCGAAAGAAGTCTTGCCTGTAAGTGGAATTTCAAAGCGACGCATCAAGGGACGAGCATCCATATCATGTTGATATAAACGTTGCGCAATAACAATATCACCTATATTAATTTCAGGGGAAATGCCGCCTGCAACGCCTGTAAAAACGATATGTGTCACCTGAAAATCGAGGATTAAAGTTGCTGCTGTAGTCGCTGCTGCCACTTTTCCCCAACGAGAAAAAACAGCTACTACCTCTTGATTTAACAGTTTTCCTTGATAAAAAATCCGACTGCCCTTTTCGACTATTTCCTTGTTCTCTATGGATGAAATAATCATATCCATTTCTTCAGGCATCGCGCCAATTATTCCAAGCCTCATCATGTATTTTGGGGTGTATAAATGGTTTCTAAGATTCTGTTATTCATATCAATACAAGAATCTATATGGTATAAGATGGTATGTAAAAAAACATTATTTGTGTTATTAATGTTCAGAAATAAAGCTTTTAGCTCGACAAAAATAGAAAAATTGTAGTAATCAAAGAAATATTTTGAGTATTAATAGCTGAAAAAGTATCTTTGCCGAATTATCTATAATAATTATTCACTCAAAATACAAATTTAACGATTTATGAAATTCTATATGCTCACTTTGATAGCTTTTCTATCCATCATCATACTACCCGACCTTTTTCTATATTTCAAACTTAAAAAACGGAAAGTCAAACCGCTAGTTTATATACTGAATTTTGTACCTACACTATTTTTCATTACACTGTTTATATTTATAAGGCTAGCTGGTAAGAACGAAATTCTCATAGATAAAATGTATCTATTTATCTGGCTAAATTTCACATTCTTAATAATCTATCTCCCTAAATTACTGTATGTTATATTCTATTTTCTAAACTATTTAATTAACTTACTTTTGAAGGAAAAAACCAATTTAATTCGCTATGCTGGAGTGCTGGTTGCAATGGTTGTAGTGATGATTTTATTGCATGGTGCTTTTATCAATCCTTTAAATATTGAATCTAAAAATATTGATATTGAAATTGAAAATCTACCTGCTGAATTTGAGGGTTATAAAATAATTCAGATTTCAGATATTCATTTAGGAAGTTGGGGAAAACGTACAAAATACTTGGAGACCGCTATCTATGCTATTAACAAGCAAGACGCTGATATATTAGTATTTACAGGTGATATTGTGAATAATAGTCACAAGGAAATGGAAGGTTGGCAAGAATATTTTTTGCAGTTTGAGACTAAAGAGGGAAAATATGCCATTTTAGGAAATCATGATTATGGTGATTATACAGAATGGAATAGTGAAGCAGATAAATTGGAAAATCTCAATTTAATTAAACAAAACATACAAGATTTTGGATTTCAACTACTTTGTAATGAGTCGGTTAAGCTTCAAAAAGATAGTAGTTTTATTGAATTAGTAGGAGTGGAAAACTGGGGAAAGCCACCCTTTCCACAATATGGAGATTTAGATTTAGCCTTGCAAGCTACCGATTCTAATAGTATCAAAATTTTACTTACTCACGACCCATCTCATTGGGATGCAGAGGTTTTGGGTAGAAAAGATATCGTTTTGAGTTTATCAGGACACACACACGCTGCTCAAATGAGTTTCAATATGTATGGAAAATATCTATCACCTTCTGCTTGGATTTATAAAGAATGGGATGGACTTTATAAATCTGACAATCAGTATCTTTACGTAAATAGAGGTTTAGGTTATATAGGAGTTCCAGTACGTTTAGGAGCAGCACGACCTGAAGTAACCGTCATCACTTTACGTAACAAACAGACAATCAATGAAGTACAGTAAATACATAGGGATATTTTTGTGGATGATGTTGGCATTTTCATGTACCCAACCACCAAAAACCATTAAAGTTGGACTGTTGAACGGTCCGACAGCCGTGAGTTTTGCACAAATGATGGATGTTGACCTCGAAATTGATGGTCAGCGCATTGAGTTCCAATTATACGACGAACCGCTGCATATACAAGCCCTTATGGCGCAAAATAAGCTCGATTTTGCGGTTTTGCCGACTGTGATGGCTGCTAACCTCTATAACAAGGGAATCAACTACCAGGTGGTCGGGATTTCGGTGTGGGGATCCTTATATGTTGTTGAGGTGTTGAGGTGTTTAGGTGTTGAGAATGTTAAGAATGTTAAGAATGTTGAGCTGTTGAGTTGTTTAGGTGTTGAGAATATTGAGGGGGAGCGGAGTCGAAGGGTACATATTTTCGGACAAGCGAGTACGGCTGATATTTTATTTCAGAAGATGATGAAGGACAGAAATTGGGAGGATGTGCAAATTGATTATACCTACAACTCCAACATGGAATTGGCGAATGCTTTGCTGCAACATAAGATTGAAGCAGCGGTGATTTCAGAGCCTTTGGTGAGTATGTTATTAGCGAAAGATTCAAGCTTGATTATTACCGAAAAAATCACTATCGAAGAGCAAAATAAAGCAGACAATAAAAACATATTCGCACAAACCACACTACTTGTAAACAGCAGATTATCAAGTCATAGCATCAATACAGTTAAAGCGTTTTCGCAGTTATATCAATACAGTTGCAATTATGCTAATCAACAAGTAGAAAAAACCGCTGAAATATTGGTTAAACAAGGTCTATATACAGATGAAAAAATCGCTCAAACATCCATTCCACTTTGCCATATCGACTTCCAATATGCGGCAGATTTCAGGGAAGAGATTGAGGAATATTTGAAGATTTTCTATACCTTTGAACCCAAAAGTATCGGAGGGCAAATGCCCGACAAAGACTTTATTTTGGATATTCGATAAGTTAGATTAAACCATGAAACTCAACATCAAACCTGCATATTACAGCATCGCACTATTGCTTTTACTCTGGCAAGTAATGGCTATGTGGGTGAATCATCCCTCGCTATTCCCCTCGGTAGCGCAATTGCTGCACGAATTAGCAGTGATGTTGTGCAGCGCGGGGTTCTACACCTCCCTTAGTCTGAC
>CAYVWK010000010.1:20220-26658 GCA_964455235.1 uncultured Paludibacter sp. | reverse complement strand
CCAAAAACACAAAAATGAATTATAAATTTATCATTACATATATTAATTTAATCAAACATAACCCTACACGAGTTAAATATATCAAAAATAAGGGCTAAAAAACCACCTATCTCTTTGGTATCTCAAAAAACATTTCTACCTTGCGCTGAATTTCAGTTTTTGCACGAATTTACCAATATAATACCAAGGAAACATTTCCTTCCAATTTAATTTTAACAGTATGAGAAAAATATTTTTCACTCTCCTCATCTTTGTGATAATACCTTTCACGGCATTTTCACAAAAAACATTAACAGGAACTGTGATAGACGACACAAATGAGCCTCTCATTGGGGTTTCTGTTGTTGTCAAAGGCACTTCATTGGGTACGATCACAGATTTTGATGGAAATTACAGTTTAAGCGGAGTTCCCAACGAAGCAACCATTGTTTTTAGTTACGTAGGAATGCAGGGGCAAGAACGTAAGATCACAGCCTCTCAGACTACACTGAATGTAACACTGAAAGCAGATGCTTTGGTGATTGAAGAAGTAGTGGTAACCGCTATGGGTATTCGTCAAGAAAAGAAACGGATGAACTTTGCTGTTCAAAGTGTGGATGCCGACAAATTAGTTGAAAACAAATCTGCTAACTTTGTGAATGCTCTTCAAGGTAAAATTGCTGGTTTGAGTGTTACTAACTCCAGCGGATCGCCTAACTCTGGCTCACAAGTAATTATTCGTGGTATCTCTTCCATCAATCCTGCACAAAACAACGAACCTTTGTTTGTGTTAGATGGTATGCCCATTTCTGGTGGTGGTAGTGCTGCTGCCGACATCAACCCTAATGACATTGAAAACATTACAGTATTAAAAGGTGCTGCTGCTGCTGCTCTTTATGGTCAAGATGCAGCGAATGGTGTCATCATGATTACAACCAAAAGAGGAGAGGCTGGAAAAGTTGGAGTAACAGCGAATATCGGACTACAATTAGATGTTCCAACTCGCGTTGAAAGACTTCAAACAACTTACGGACCTGGCTCTGAAGGTTTTTACAAAGAAAAAACTATGGGTGGCTGGGGACCTATGCTACCTGAAGGCACTCAGATTTACGATAACGTAAATAACTTCTTGAATAATGGCTTCTACCATAAATATGATGTAAGTATGACTGGTGGTACTGAAAAGTTCCAAGCTTATGCTTCAGCAAACTACTCTCAAAACAATGGTATCGTTCCAAACGACTACCTTAATAGATTAGGAGTATTGCTAAAAGCAACTTTCCAACCTATCAAGTCATTAACATTCAATGCCTCTGCTAATATCATCAATACCAAATCACGCTCATTTGGTTCAACTGGGATGAGTTCTGTATATAACTGGCCTATTACAGATGATATTACTGACTATGAGTTGGTGAACAAATACCCTCGCTTCCTATACTACAGCGATGTAAACAAATACAACTCGCCAATTAGTCCACTTTATTCTCGTTATAACGATGACGGATTGAACACCAAAACCAGAAATATCATCAACGGTTCTGTTACTTGGACTCCTGTAAAAAACCTATCTATTACTGGTAGGGTTAATTATGAAACCAGTCACTCTTCATACGATGGCTATTCTGTTCCACGCTGGGATGACTCTGTTATTCTTGACCTAACTCCTCCTGCTGCTCCAGAAGAAGGTGCTTCACAAGCTATACTTGATCAATACAATACAGAATTAGCTGCCTATCAGGAATTTTTTGAGCATTACAGCAATGTCTCTCCCTATCTATCTAAAGATGATATTAAAGACATGAATAAAGACCTGTTAGGTGCTTATTCTACAACTATGGGTAGAAGCGAACTATTCGTGGCAGGAGCTTTAGTTACTTATAAAGTTGATCTCCCCAGTGAGTTTAGCATTGATATGTTAGCTGGTACTGAAATGAAAATGCAAAACGGTTTATCCACTTCAGTAGCAGGGCGCGATTTCATTATTCCTGGTACCTACAGCTTGCAAAATACTAACCCTGATTTGGTGTTCTTGACGGATAGAACTTCAACACACAGTAAATATCGTACCTTTGGTTATTTCGGTGAATTACGAGGAGATTATAAAGGTTTAGCTTCTTTAAGTGTTACAGGTAGATGGGATTGGTCATCTCGTATCAAAACCAACCCTTATTTTTATCCATCTATTACCGCAGGTTTACTATTCTCTGAGTTGTTCGAAATCTCTAATGATTGGTTTAACTACGGTAAATTGCGTGGTAACTATGCATTCGTAGGTAAAGACCCCTCATCTCCTTCTTTATTTGATAGAAAATTCAAGCAGTTTGCTACTTATCCTGATAATGGATACGGTATCGACCCAACTTTATCATCAGCAGATGATAACTTAGCTCCTGAGATGTCATTCTCTTGGGAGATAGGGGCAGATTTCCGACTATTCAACAATAAAACTCGTTTAGATATCGCTTATTATTCAGTAGGTGTGGACAACCAAATTGTTACCGTACGAGTATCTCCAACATCAGGACACATCCTACAAACTCGTAATGAGGGTTCCATTAGAAACCAAGGAGTTGAAATCTCGCTTGACCAAGATATCTATAAAACAAAAGATTTCTCATGGACTGCTTTATTCAACTTTGGTTTGAACCGTGGTCGCGTTATTAGCTTACCCGAAGAAATATCTGAAATTACGGGTCCTCAATACGGTGACATCTTTACTTCAGCATATTTAGGTGGTTCGACTACCGCATTAACTGGTAAAGACTACCTTAGAACAGATGATGGTAAAATTATCGTTGGTGAAGATGGTTTGCCACAAATCGGAGCAGACAAAAACAAACTGATTGGTAATCGCGAACCGCTCTTCATTGCAGGTTTAACCAATAGTTTCAAGTACAAAGACCTAAGCTTTTCTTTCTTAGTTGATGGTCGTTTAGGCGGTGATGTAGCCAATATCACATCACGCGGTTTATTATCCAACGGACAAAGCCGCATGCTTGAGCATTATAGAGGTCGCCAAGTTGTTGTGGATGGTGTGGTGAAACAAGCTGATGGTAGCTACGAACCAAATACGACTGCTATCACTTTAGATCACAACACATTGAATAACTATTTCTATGCAGTTAGTTCAAACTTCATCGAAGATGGTTCGTTCATCCGTTTGAGCTATGTAACAATTGGATATGACTTGTCTAGATATGTAAAAGGCACAGCTTTGAATAGCTTACGTGTTAACTTTACTGGTAATAACTTATTCTTATTGACTCGTTATACAGGAGCAGACCCAACTCGCAATGCCGACACAAGTGGTAGAGGTACAGGTTCTGCTGGTATCGACAACTATGGTGTTCCTGGTACAAGAGGATTTAACTTCTCTTTAGCAGCTTCATTCTAATCAACCATGGCAATAATATTAAAATATAAACAACTATTCAATATGAAGACCCTAAAATATATATCATTTGTTTTTGCAGCCTTATTAGTTTTGACTGGATGTGAAGACTTTTTAGATGTAAACAAGAGCATCGATAGTCCGACTACCATAACGGTAGATCAGGCTTTGCCGACAGCTGTATTCTATGCAGCTCAACAAGTATATGACCATGCAGAATATGGAGTTTACCTATCGCAAGCACTTACCACAGCATCCAAGAGCCAAACTGGGTCGTATGCTTATAGTCAAGGCTGGGAATTCCTTTCCATGAACAGACATCCACAATGGAGAAGACATTATTACGACTTAGGTGCGAATATCAACGAGATGATTAAAGCAGCGGAGAAAATCGATTCTAAAAACTTCATCCTAATTGGGCGTACGATCATGCTTCAATCAACTATGTTTACTACAGATGTGTTTGGTGATATGCCACGTAAAAATGCTTATACGGCAACATCTCCAACTTATGACACGCAAGAAGAAGTGTATGAGTGGATGTTCCAAGAGGCTGATGCTTTAGTAGCCCTTTATGATGACCCAGCATGGGTTGATAATCCCGCAAATGTTCCTATCACTCAAAAAATGGATAGAATATTCAGTGGGGATATGAAAAAATGGGGACTGTATGCGAAATCTTTACGTGCTCGCTTGTGGTTAAGAAAACTACCAAACTGGAATAATACTCCTGAAGTGTGTCAGCAGATTATTGATATGGTGGACGATATACTAAACGACTCCGAATGGGAAGAGCCACGTTATAAATTTAATGGTGGTACTAACGAGCAAAACTGTCCATGGGGACCAGCTGCTCCTATCATCAACTCGTGGGAAAGCCGTGGTAATCGCTTAGCAACATCAATCCCAACAGCTTTCTTTACGCAAGCTATACTGGGTGCCTACCCAATGACACATTCTTACAATCAAAACAGACGTTATGCTATTGACCCAAGAGCTGAAAAACTCATGGTGCCACGTACCGACAATAGATTGCTGTGGTTGGAAAGCAATATAGGCATGGATGTATCTAGGAAAGTAACCGACTACCCTGATTTATTCTGCACTACAACACAAACTAATCCTTTCACTAAAAACGATGGTTATGTGCCACTGATTACCTATTATGAGTTGATGTTTATCAAAGCTGAAGCTCAATATTGGAAGGGTGATAAAACAGAGGCATTTAGAACTACTGACGAAGTTGTTCGTAAGAGTATGATGGATTATGGCATATCTGGAAATATGGAGGGCAGTAAAAACGCAGATGGCAGTAATATGACTGGGAGAAATAAACAGCGTTATGACGCATTTTTTGAAATCAGACTTCCAGGCGAGGACAAATTTAAAATCTCAGATTTGATGCAGCAAAAATATGTATTGATGTATTTACAACCAGAACAATGGACCGATATGCGTAGATACAACTACAGTAGCGAAACCAATGGTATTCAATATGATGGAACTTTTGTATATACGGTAAATAGCGTATTTAATGGAGCTTCAAATGCGATGCCTACACCAGAAAACTGCAAGCAGAAATACTCACTGCGCCGTCCATACAACCTCTATGTCCCTTATTGGGATCAAGCCGATTCTTATGGCACAACTGCTAGTTTATCGCCCAATGCTTGGATTATGCGATTAAATCCCGATCCTGAAACAGAGGACAAATACAACCGTGATGAATTAGAACGCATAGGTGCATATAAAAACCCAGAATGGTTGAAGAAACGCATGATTTGGGGATATAACAACAGTGGTAAAGCAACGACCAGCGAACCAACCGAATGGAAATAATTAGAAGAGTTTTATAGCAACATAAATAGCATGAATATGAAAATCAAACAATCCCTGATTAAAAACCAGGCACTAACAACCATACTAAAAGGTTTCGTAATGAGCCTATTAGTTGTGATAATCGCTTCTTGTGCCAAACACGACTTCGTAGACGAACAAGTGATAACAGGAGAAGTAGGGCCACACGCCTATTGGGAACCTGCTAGTAGTACTGTCACAGCAGGAAGCGCTGTTCCTTTTGTCTTACAGTATTACTCAACTGTGTCTGAAATTGACCGCTCAGAATTATGGTATAGCGTAACCGAGAACTTATCTAAAAAAGTAAGTTGCCCATGGGTTTCTTCTTTTACCTACTCTGTAACTTCTGAAACAAGTGCACTGAAACGTATATCCGAAAGAGTGGAAACCTATCCTCACGCTTTGGCAGTTTGGAATGATACGCTCAATGCTTATAAAATGGAGACAACATTTCCCGTAACTGGTACGCTTGCAAGTTTCTCTTGGATTAAACCTGATAAATTTGATGGTACTGACTCCATCAACTTCAATCAGTATTTTGGAGATAATTTCATGCAGCAATTCAAAGATAGTTTATATAACTTAATGAAATATGCTGATTTCAAAAAGATGATTCTTGGATTAAGTTTGAGAGAAGATTTTAAACAATTCACCGATTCAACTAAAGACCCAAATCAAGGGGAAAATGTATATGTATACCATTTCCCTATAAACGAAGCTGGTGAAATGCCTGTTCCTGCTGATGTAACAAGAATTTATAACGACAGTATTCCATTTGCAAAATTGATTGAATCTCCAACAGGATTTGAAGTAGAATACAAAAGAAGCTACACTATTGAGTCCGTTATTCGCGTGTATGATACACGTGGAATTTACGGTACAACTATTTACAAAAAGATAGATATCAATTAATCAGACATCATTAAAATTTAAAATTATGAAGCAATTTGTGTCATTAAAATATTTTTTAGCAGTAGCATTAATCGGTATCATTGCCTTTGGTTGTATCGATAATGTGCCTGAAGCGGAAACACTACCCTCAGCCGCGGTTGCGTTTACCTACAAGGTAATCGACGACTCTTATCAATACGATTACTATGTAGGTGCAGAAGTGGAGTTTTCAAACACTTCCTTTATGCAAGGTGAATGTGTGTGGGATTTTGGTGATGGTAATACCAAAACAGGGGATGTAGTAACCCATAAATATC
>CAYVWK010000010.1:13518-20120 GCA_964455235.1 uncultured Paludibacter sp. | reverse complement strand
AACATCTTGATGGAACTTCCTAATCCTGAAGGCTTAGAAGAAGAGTATCTTTGGATTTTCCCTTCAGGGACTACAGATGAGAATGATAATGCTATGACTACTTCAACTGAAAAGAACCCAGGCAAATTAAAATTTGGCAATGTAGGTTCACAGGCGGTTCGCTTACAAGTGAAGTTGGGCGGTCGTCAATTGCAAGAAGGTAGAGTAAACGTACAAGTAGGTTATAACAAGGAAGTACCAACGCTTTATTATGCTGTAAAAAACGGCAATATTATGGCATTAAAATTAATCAATGATGCACCTGCAGGTATGCAAATCTCACCTTACGATATGGGAGTTTCATCAGGAAAACACCCATTGAATATACTCTTTAACGATCAGTCCTTATATATTTTAGATGCTGGTCAGCAGTTTACTTATGTAGATGACTCAGCTGGCAACTTAGGTGATGGTCGTATCATGGTGATGGCTAAAGATGGCTCAAGAATGGAGACTATGTTGACCAATAGTGGTGCAGCTTTCGATGACCCGTATTATGGATATATTGAGGGTGACATACTCTATTTCACGGATAGAAACACAGGAATCAGAACAGCAAATCTTAAAGAAAGAAACAGAAGTTATACTTTGGCCGATTTCCCCTACAAAGTACAAAATGCTACTTTAGGATATTATGCTAACGGATGGAGTTATGGCGCTATGAACGCTTGTATAGGCAAAGTTGACGGCACATGGTATTGGTGTAAAACCTATAACGGATATGGTATGTATCGTTTTTCTGATGGTGACATTCTACCAGCAACTATTACAGGAGGTAAAGAAGCTCCTAAGGCAGGCGTAGCATTATCAAGCATGAGTCCTAAATCATTTGTATGGGATAAATCTAAAAAAATACTCTATTTCAGTATTTATGATGCTGGCTTTGAAGGTTTTTATGGCTGTACCATCGATCAGCTAAATGAAGTTGAATCGAAAGGAGCTTTAGCAGCATACAAAAAAACAACTGCAACAAACCATACCGTTACACCTATCACAGAACCTGGTTTGGGAGAAGGCTCTTCAGGTGAGTTTATTGGTATCTGCCAAATGGCCATAGATGAAGCTACAGGTGATGTATATTTTGGTTTGCGTTCTGCCTATCCTGACGAAGTAAAATCAGGTTTGATGAGATATAATGCAACAACAGGAAAAATTGAGCATGTTATCGAAGGTGTTGAAGTCTATGGTGTTTCCATCAACAATAGCAAATCAAAATTATTTTAAAACTCAAGAAGAACAAAACGAATGAAGCGCATCATATATTCAATAATACTGCTATCCTTTTTGATTACAGGAATTTCGGCTCAAAACCCAAAGCGTGAGGTAAGAGCAACTTGGCTATCTACCGTCTGGCGATTAGATTGGCCATCTGCAACAGTACCCACCGCTACAGGAAATAATGAGGCTGAAAGAGAAAAAATTCGCACCGCACAAAAAAATGGCATGCTTGCAGTCCTAAACAAACTGCAAGCAGGCAACTTCAATACAGTTTACTTTCAAGTAAGAGGTATGAGCGATGCGATGTATAATTCTGCTTACGAACCTTGGAGTGCGTATATTTCTACTCAAAGAGGTGAAAATCCAGGCTGGGATCCGCTGGCTTATATTATTGAAGAAGGACACAAAAGAGGAATAGAGGTACATGCTTGGATTAACCCATACCGCTATTCAACTTCTACCGAATCTCATGGAAACTTAGGAACTGATTACCCTAATACACATCCTCACTGGTTGATGGATTACGATAATGACAAGAAAATTCTCAATCCTGGAGTTCCAGAAGTACGTCAACGTATTTGCGATATAGTAGAGGATATTATTACGAAATATGATGTGGATGGTATTGTGTTCGATGATTATTTTTATGTACAAGGAACCACAGATGCAATGGATAATGACCAATATCAAGCTTATAATCCAGACGGATTAGGACGTGGTGATTGGCGACGTGCAAATGTAAATAAAATGGTTGAGGATGTTCAAATTCGTATCAACAGTCTGAAACCACATTTGAGTTTTGGTATTAGCCCTGCTGGCGTAGCCGCTTCTAGTGCTGCTGTTGCTAATCAATATGGGGTTAGTCCTTCTCCTGTGGGAAGTGATTGGCAATACAATGGCATCTACAGTGACCCATTGGCTTGGCTAAGTCAAAACACTATCGACTATATCTCACCCCAAATTTATTGGGCTATCAGGTCTTATCCTAACGACTATTCCTTGTTAAGTATGTGGTGGGCAAATGTAGCAAATCACTTTGGAAGATATTATTACTCTAGTAACCTCAGTGAATTTAGTAACACAGAAATCATCAATCAGGTGATTGTAAACAGAGATGCTGATTTGAATGGAACAACGGGTATGGTCTTTTTTAGAACTGGCGATTTAAGTGTACCTAAAGTAAATGCATTAAAAGCTGATTTAACAAGTACCAAAGCGTTAACGGCTAAATATGGCTGGAAAAACGCACCTGCACAAGGTTTGGTTACAAACCTAACTGTGAGTGGACAAAAAGTAAGTTGGTCTTACACCAACAACGATGTTAAATATGTGATTTATGCTATTCCAAATGCAAATCGCAATGATGCAGACGCATTTACATCGGCCAAGTATATAGTGGATATTTCTTATGAAAAAGAGTACACCTTACCCTCTGGAACAACTAGCTCCACACACAAAATTGCGGTAGCCATTTATGATAAATATGGCAACGAGTTTTCCCCACGCGTATACGGTGAAAACACCACTACTGCAACGGTACCACAGTTAAGCTATCCTGCTAACAATCAAAGTGTGGTGATGCCTGCTTTATTTAGCTGGTTGCCCGTAAATAATGCTGTGTTTTATGTATGGGAAGTTGCTGAAGATGCAGCATTTACCAAACCTATTCAATCAAGAGAAACTACTACAAATGAATTTAATTCAGCTTTACTTACCTCTTTAAAAGATAATACCACGTACTATTGGAGAGTGAAAGCTGTAGTTCCAAATGCTACCGTTACAACTTCTGGTGTATATAGTTTCCAAGGAGAGAAATTCAAAATTTTAAGTCCTGTTGATGGTAGTTCCAAGGTTAGTCTAACACCTCAATTCACATGGATGAATATTGGTCAAGGCTCTACTTATACGTTGGAGATTTCAAGTAAATCTAACTTCTCAACTATCAACTACTCATTTAGCACAAGCAATACAACTCATACTGTGCCTGCTAATCTGTTAGCTCCTTCTACAACCTATTATGCGCAAGTAAGGGTGACTAACAGCTCCATGCAAGCCATTTCGGAACGTGTTACTTTCTTTACAGAAGATTTGCCTATTGATATCCCTGTGATTATTAGTCCAGCTGATGGCAGCACAGTTGTAGGTACTGGCATAGAATTAAAATGGGCAACTCAGGCTTCCAGAGGATTTAGAGCACAACTATCATCCAGTTCAAGCTTCCCAAGTCGTGGAAGCAAGGTATTGGACACAGAGCATAATGAATACAGTGCTACTTTTGCTGATTTAGCGGAAGGAACTTGGCACCTACGCGTAGCAGCCTATGGTCCAGAAGCTTTGGGAAGTTATTCCACACCCATATCCATTGTGCTGACACACACCTCATCCGTCAAAAAAACAGAAGAAAACACCTTCTGCAAGGCATTTAATTATGCAAATGGAGACTGGGGTGTAAGGTTGACATCTGGAGCTTATGAGTCTGTCATGATTAAAACATACGACTTAGCAGGTATGCTATTAAATGAGGTCATGTACCCAGTAAATACAGGTGAAAGTGAGCTTACTATTCCAACTGCTTTGATGGGCAAAGGTATATACCTTATGCAGGTTCAGGCAGGAAATCAAAAAGCAATATTTAAGATGTATAAAAACTAAAAAATCATTGATATTCAATAAAATTCTATTATCTTTGATGCTATAAATTAAAACTATCATTTTATTACTAACTCAAAATTAATTGTTTATGAAAAGACTTACGTTTTTAATCGCAGCAGTTAGCGTGGCAGTATTGTCATTCGCTGCTGGAGGTAATATCACCTATGAATTAAACGGTGGTGTTACAAATGATTACGGCTGGACAAATAAAAGCGACATGTTTGATGCTTTTATGTATGAAGCGAATCCATCCTTTGAATGGAAAACGCTCGAGTATTACAAACAGCAAGCAGATCCGCTGGGTGCACCGAATATTGCTTCTGGATTGACTTCTTGCGCTATCCTAAACTCTAATGCAGAGAAATGGGGATGGTTAAAAACCTATATTATAGCTGTAACAGATGCACAAATCGCATTAAATCCTACGCCTATGCCTACTAAATTAAACAGTACGGACGATGCAACTTCGGCTGCATGGCGTTACGCAGTAGGAGCTTTTTTCGTTGATGGACAGCGTGCAGCTTGGCCAGTGTCTGCTAGTTTTGAGGCTGCTGGACAACTCGACGCGTTTATGCCCGAATGGAAGCATGGCTTTGCTGGTCCTACTACTTATGACGGAACAGAAGATATCGTTCTTCCTATTCCTTATAAAGAAGGTGATAGCTTTTTAGGTTGGTATGATAATGCTGCCTTTGAAGGAGAAAAAATTACAACTATTGAGGCTGGAACTGAGGGTGATATCACACTTTATGCTTCATTTGGTGTGTATATTCCAACTTGTGCTGAAGTTGCTGACTTAGGTGTAGGTGTTGAAACTAAAGCTGCTGGTGTGATTACTTACATCAATGGTACGGTAGCATACATCCAAGATGCTTCTGCTGGTTTAATGGTTGAATTTGCTGCAGCTGTAGATGCTAAAGCTGGCGACAAAGTAACAATTGATGGTACAACTGCTGCTATTGGTGATTACATAAAAATTAGTGCTGCTACTTTAGCTAGTAAAGAAGCTGACAAAATCCCAACTGTTCAAAGTTTAACTTTACCTGTATTAGCTGCAAACGCTGCTAATTACATGTTCGAATATGTTCAATTATATGGTTTGACAGTTAAAACTGCTGGTAGCGGTGTATTAGGACTTGTTGATGCTGACAAAAATACTATTAACTTAATTACAACTGCTACTGTTGCTGTTGACAAACGTATCAACGTAAAAGCAATTGTTACCTACGACAATGAGGTTGTCTTAGTTGCAGATGCTGCTAATGTTACTGTTTTAGCTGATGGTCTTCCAACTGACCCTGCTGTTTATGAATCTCTTGCTGACGATAAATATAAATTAGAAAATCTATGGTTAGTATCTTCTACTATGGATAACTTAGCTGCTAACCGCATCGGTATTGCTGACCACGTACGTGGTATGGCTGCTTTCGGTGGTAAAATGTATTTCATCGATAGAAACTTGAAACAATTAACTGTATTTGACGGTGCTACGGGTGAAAGACTTGAACCTGTTAAATTAGCTAATTATATCTTTACTCATGAGAAAGATGGTGTTGTTGAACAAGCTGGTACTCTTCCATTCAACGATATTAAAGTTGATAATGCTGGTAATGTGCTTCTTGGTAACTGTATCACTTCTAATGTTGGCGTATTCCAAATTTGGAAAGTTGACCTAGAAACTGGTGAAGGAACCTTAGTTCTTGAAGATATTTTAGCTGATAACCCAGACGTTGAAGCTCTTCCTACTCTTCGTTTCGACGCATTCGGCGTTTACGGTGACGTAGATGGAGACGCATTCATCATGGCTGCTAATGCTTCAGATATGGAAGCTTATAAATGGGTACTTGAGAATGGAGAACTCAGCTATACAGAAGCTGTTATCATCGAAACAAGTGCTCCTGGAACGCTATTAGAAGGTCTTGCTAACCCAGGTACTGCTCCTCAAATTTTCCCATTAGACGAAGATTATTTCTACTTAGACGGTAATGGTACTCTTCCTACATTGATTGACATGGATGGTAATGTTATCGACGGGTTCTATAACACCCCAACAAGTGTATGGGCTTGGGATACTGCTACTGATAGAAAACAAGGTCACAACGGCTTAATCGAATTTGAAGTTGCTGGTGAGCACTTCTTCTTAATCGCTTCTGGTAATACAGTTGCTACTCCTCCATCTACTTTCACATTATTCAAATGGAAAGATGCTAACAAAGAATTTAAAGATATTGAATTCTTATGGACATTCCCAAAAGCTGGTATGGGTGGTTTAACAAATGCTTACCGTACAGCTGTTCCTTCAGTTGAAGTTGATGAAGACAACAATATAGCTAGCCTATATGTATATACAGGTGAAAACGGCTATGGTGTTTATAAATTCAAAGTAGACGATGGTTCTGGCGTTGTTACTCCTAATGGTGAACTTATCAAAATTGGTGTAAGAGGTCAAACTATCGATTTATTCCAACCAATGGCAGACTTAACAGTTTATTCTGTAACAGGTCAATTGTTAAGCAAAACTGCTAATGCTTCTTCTGTAGATGTTGCTGCTAATGGTGTTTATATCTTGAAAGCTACAACTCTTGCAGGTGAAACTATTACTCAAAAAGTGCTCGTTAAATAAATAACGATATAACTTCATTCACAAAAGGTGGTGGCTCTTCCACCACCTTTTTTTTCAACGCTTACCAATA
>CAYVWK010000010.1:0-13418 GCA_964455235.1 uncultured Paludibacter sp. | reverse complement strand
ATTCTACTACCTCCTTATTGCCCTCTTTTACTTCCACATCTCTTTTGCTCAAACACTTTCTGTTGGCGGTTTCGAGTATAATGTGGATACCCTTGAAAACCATAAAGTAGGACCTGGAACACAATATGTTTCTTTACGTCTTACAACTACAGATAAAAAACGATTGGATGTATTCTTCCTCGTTGCGGATATGACTAACCCTCACTTAACTATCAAAACAGGTATTGGAAACGATTCTATCTATATAGGTGAACCTGTTTCTAAACATGCTCAAAGAAAATCTTCAGAAGGAAATTATTATTTTGCTGGTACCAATGGTGACTTCTATAGCACCACTGGCGACTATCTAAACTACCCCACAAGCGGGAGTATGATTCAAGGTCAAATTGCTAAACCAACGGTTTCTGGCAGACCAGTTTTTGCTTATGATGCAGACAAAGTACCACATATAGGTATTATGAGTTATTCAGGCCAAATTGATTTTGGAGAAGAACAATGGCCTATCAATTATGTAAATCATCTAAGAGAAACAAACTATCTTGTTCTCTATAACGAATACAACGGAAAAGTAACACGTACTAATCAGCACGGTACAGAGGTGCTCGTTGAACTATTAGATGGCTATGAATGGGGAAGCAATGAAACCCTCAAAGCTCGCGTACTCGAAATTGAAAAAGGTGTGGGTAGCATGAAAATCCCTAAAGGAAAAGCAGTACTATCTGGACATGGTACTGGTGCTACTAACCTCAACAAACTAGCCGTAGATGATGTGGTTGACATCAAATTTAGCTTATCTCTGAAAGGTAATGATACGGCAAACTACCAACAAATAACAGGTGGCGACCCGTATGCGATTATGCTTGAAAATGGGAAAGTAGCTCAAACGGGCTACTGGAACGAAAAACACCCTCGTACGGGTATAGGTCATTCGCAAGATGGTAATACTATCTATTTCTGTGTAGTGGATGGACGCGGTTATTCTCAAGGTGTAACCACCAAAGAATTTGGCGAAATCATGCAGAGTGCAGGGGCTTATACTGCTGTCAATATGGACGGTGGCGGATCAAGCTCTATGTATATTAATGGCTATGGTTCGTATGTCAATGCTGCTAGTGATGGATATGAGCGTAGCGTTGCCAATTGCATCTTTGCAGTTTCTACAGCTCCTACTGATAATATAGTCGGCGAAATTGCAGCCTATCAACCGCGTATCGCACTACCGATGTTTGGCGAACATATCCCAAAATTCTACGGATATAATCAATACGGTGTTCAAATCAGTAAAGATGTGAAAGATGTAGTGCTTAGTTGCCCTGCTGAATTAGGAACTATTGATGGTGGAAAATTTATCGCTGGTGGCAATGAAACTACAGGTATTGTAACCGCTACGTATAATGGAACTGTTATAGCTGAAATTTCGGTAACTGTTAATCCTATTGATGGGTTAAGCATTTTATTAGATTCCGTTATCATCGACAATAGAGAAGAGTATGCTATAGAGGTATTTGTTACGACCAATGGTGTTGAAGCACAAGTTGACCCTGCGTCGGTAGCATGGACAATAGAGGATACCGAAATTTGCTCCATCACCAATGGTTTTGCTAAAGCGCTTAAAAACGGTAGTACCAAAGTGACGGGCAGCATAGGTAGCATTAGCGATGAAATGCTGATTAAGGTGCAATCGCCTGCTGCTGCGGTTATTCAAGGTGATGCAATGAAAGTTGCAGATTGGCAAATGAGTGCTACTTCATTCTTGAAGGCTACCCTCAATGAAGAAAATCTGCCTGCAAATTGGGGACAGGGTGCAGCAGTGAATTTTACTTCTGCGGCAGGTCGTTCTCCCTATATCACCTTAACCAATAAAAAGGAATTTTTCGGACTGCCCGACACCATTCGCTTTGTAATGAATACGGGTGATATTGAAATTTCAAGAGCTATCTTTAGTCTGAAAGCAAATAATGATACTAAAGTTACTTCGTATGAACTCAATACGTTTGAGAAAAATGCAGACTATCATTTAGATATCCCTTTAAAAGATGTTTTTGATTTGAATAATAAAGCGGTATTCCCTATTTCTTTTGATAATGTAAGATTCTATATTGATAATGGCAGTATGACGAATGGTCAGGCGTATTGCTTGGCTATCAAAGAAATTTCGTTAGCCTATAGCGGGTATATGGGAACTGGACTAACAAGCACAAAAGAGAATAGCTTCACCCTCTATCCAAATCCCGTTACGGGCAAAGTATTGAATATTGCATTGAAAAACAACGCAACACGAGCTGTACGTACCGAAATCTTCGGCCTTTCTGGTCAATTACTATCAAGTAAACAACATGGCACACACCAAGGGAACATCATTTCTTTGGATGTTAGCAGACTATCATCAGGCTTATATCTTCTGAAGGTGTATGAAGGTGAGCAAATAAGTGTACAGAAATTTAGCGTAGAATAATAAATCATCAAGTAAACATGTATCATACAAAACACTATCCTATGAACCGAATATTCATCTTCATCATTGCATCGTTTTTCATTGTAAACTTTGCAATAAGTCAAACCCTAAGTGTAGGAGGTGTCACCTTCGATATTGATACGCTTGAAAACCATAAAGTAGGACCTGGCACGCAATACACCTCTATTCGGCTGACCACTCCAAGTAAAAGGCGTATAGATGTTTTCTTTCTTAAAACAGACTTAACACATCCTCATATTGATATTCGTGCAGGTTTGGGAAGAGACTCTATTTATGGTGGCGAATATATTACTAATTTCGCAAAAAGGAAATCCACAGAAGGTAACTTCTATTTTGCAGGAACAAATGGTGACTTTTACGATACAGGTGCAACCTATACGGGCTATCCTGTAAGTGGAAATATGGTGAATGGACAAATTGCTAAAATTCCAGGTAGCCGAAATATCTTTGCATACGACGCGGATAAACGTCCGCATATTGGTATCATGAGTTACTCAGGAAAAATTACTTTTGGTACTGAAGACTGGACTATCACATCCGTAAACCATGTTAGAAATACAAATGCATTGGTTTTATTCAATGAACATAATGGTAAAGTGACACGTACCAATGAACATGGTACAGAGGTATTGGTTGAGTTACTTGGCAGTCACACTTGGGGCAGCAATAAAACCATGCGTGCTAAGGTGACTAAAATTGAAAAAGGCAAAGGCAGCATGTCCATCCCCAAAGGAAAAGCAGTGCTTTCTGGTCATGGCACTTCCGCTGCCCTACTGAATCAGTTAGCAGTAAATGATGAAATTGATATCCGCCTCAACCTTCAAGTAAACGGCAATAGTATAGCAGATTACCAGCAAATGACAGGTGGAGATAACTACGCAACCATGTTATTGAATGGTGTTGTAGAACAAAGTAGCGTATGGGCAGAAAAGCACCCCCGCACAGGTTTAGGTTTCACGCAAGATGAAAAAACCTTGATCTTTTGTGTGGTAGATGGCCGTAGTGTTTCCGAAGGTGCTACCACCAAAGAATTAGCTGAAATCATGAAAAGTGGCGGTGCCTATACTGCTTTCAATATGGATGGCGGTGGCTCAACAACCATGTATATTCATGAATACGGAACTTATGTAAACAGAGTAAGTGGAGGTGTGGAACGTGCTGTAGCAAATGGTTTGTATGTAGTCGCTACTTCTCCTACTGATAACGTAATCAACGAGTTAATCGCCTACTACCCTTCTATTTCAGTACCGATGTATGGCGAGTTCACGCCTGATTTCTATGGATATAATCAATATGGAGTATTGCTGAACACAAAAGTGGAAGGCGTTACTTTATCTTGTCCTCCCGAATTAGGTGAAATCGTTCATGGAAATAAATTTATTGCTGGTAATCAGGCTGCTAATGGCTATATCACCGCCACCTATAATGGCAATGTAACTGCTCAAATAGCTGTTAATGTAGTTGAAATTACAGATATCCGCATCCGCTTAGACTCAGCAGTGGTGGATAATCGCTACGACTACCCCATTGAAGTTATTGCTACTACTAAGGGTTTCGATGCGTTCATCTCTCCTGCTGCTTTGACTTGGACAGTCGAAGATCCCGAAATTTGCAGCATTACAGATGGCATCTTAAAAGCACATAAAAATGGTAGGACCATCATTACAGGTAGCAAAAATGAGGTATCCGACCAGCTAATCATCAAAGTTGAAATACCTGAAGCTGCTGTAATGGTTGCCGATGATATGAATCCTATAAATTGGACTATGGCTGCTTCTTCTTTCTTGAAAGCCTCATTGAATCAAGATAATTTACCTACAGGCTGGAATCAAGGTGCAGTTGTAAACTTCACCTCCAATGCAGGACGTGCCCCTTACATCACCCTTACCAACACAAATATAGAATTTTACGGACTACCCGACACCTTACGTTTGGTGATGAATACAACTGGCATCGCACTTACAAGAGGTATTTTCAGTCTAAAAGCTAAAAATGACACCAAAGTTGCAACCATAGAGATGAATAATTTCCCTATCAGTGGAGATTATAATTTGGATATTCCATTGAGCGAAGTATTTGATTTGAGCGATAAAATCATCCATCCTATATCTTTTGATAATGTAAAATTCTACTTTGAAAATGGTAGTATGGCTACAGGTCAAGCATTCAGCTTAGCCATCAAAGAGATGCAGTTAGTGTATAAGGATTATGTGTCGAC
Source organism: uncultured Paludibacter sp. (assembly GCA_964455235.1). Classification (GTDB taxonomy): domain Bacteria; phylum Bacteroidota; class Bacteroidia; order Bacteroidales; family Paludibacteraceae; genus Paludibacter. The sequence continues at coordinate 8,724 of CAYVWK010000010.1, read as the reverse complement.
AGGCATACCCATCAACAAAGAAATGCAAATTGGCGTGTATCCCAACCCTGCACAGGATATGCTCTATGTCAAAATAAATCAAATAGAATCACCCACACTTCAACTCTATAGCCTGAGCGGCGTATTACTCAAAACAGTGCAAGCCAAACAAATGAACATCAGCGAATTGGACCAAGGTAGCTATCTGTTGAAAGTTGTTACAAGAGAGGGGAGTTGGGAAGTTTATAAAGTTTTAAAGTTATAAAGTTTATAAAGAGAATGTGTCAATGAAAATAATTATTAATGGTTAATTGTTAATGATTAATGACAGCCAGCATCAACTCAACAACTCCACAACTCCACAACTCAACAACTCAACAACTCAACAACTCAACAACTCAACAACTCAACATCTCAACAACTCAACAAACATGACAAAAAAAACTCTCACCATAGCAACAATCATCCTTTTCATGCAATTATTTGCAATAAAAGTGGGTGCTATCAATATTAATGGCGAAGAAAAAAGGATAGATACGCTGGAGTGCCGCAAGGTAGGTCCAGGTATTGAATATTACCGTCTTTATTTACCAGATTATCCGATGGCTGCCTATATTCTGAAGGCAGATTTGAATAATCCTTACAACTTTATTGAGACTTTTCAGGCCAATGATCATCTTACGAAGAATGAGGCTATGACAAGTGCATATACTCGTTTGACACGAGAAAACCACACTGCTATTGCTGGTGTGAATGCGAACTTCTGGATAGTTTCTACACAAGGTTTACCCAATCAAATTGGTATTCCTCATAGTGGTAGCATGCGCCATGGCGAGATGATTACCGACCCAAACGGCTGGAATCGTGGACATGGCAGCATCGGCTTTGCTATGGTAGATGCTACTAAAAAGCTATGGATAGATGATATTAACTTTTCAGGAGTAGTCACTATCCCTTCTGTTGGCGATTTCAATATCACTCAAATTAATAGGGAAAGAGGGTCGAATGAATTGGTGCTTTTCAACCATTTTATAGGGCAAAATACAGCTACCAGAACAGATAATAATGGCACAGAGGTATTTATCAAGCCTAACGATAATCAGACTTGGACTACCAATGAACCTGTAAACTGCACTGTAACTCGCATCATTACTGATAAAGGTGCAAACCTCCTCGAAGAAGGTGAAACGGTTTTATCGGGTAGTGGTACCGCTAAAACTTTCTTATCAAATCTGAATGTAGGAGACCAATTGTCGGTTACAATGAATATTGAAACACTAACTGATAATCAAAAACCAAGCATATCGGAAATGGTTACGGGAAATGCGTTGGTGATGAAAGATGGTGTGCTGACCAACCGCAACGAGAATGAAGCCTATAATTCGCAGCTCTATCCGCGCACTGGAATTGGTAGTTCTGCTGATGGCAAAACCCTCTATCTAATTGTGATTGAACGTAATGGCTTGTACTCTGCAGCAGCAAACACCGCGACTATGTGCGGCCTATTAAAAGCTTTTGGTGCTTCGGATGTGGCAACTATGGATGGTGGCGGTTCTGCACAAATGATGCTGGATGGCAAAATTGTAAATACCCCTGCTGATGGCAAGGAAAGAGCTGTTGCTAATGGCTGGTTCCTCTTCCACAATGCCCCCGAAGACCATATAACCACGGATATTGCTTTTGGCGATTTAAGAACTGATATACCATTCTTAGCAAATTATAAACCTGTGATTTTAGCCTATAATCAGTATGGTGTGCTTATCAATAATAACTTTGAAGACTATTCACTAAGCTGTTCTGAAGGTTTGGGTGAGATTGCACAAGATGGTAGCTTCATTGCAAACGGGAATGCCACAAACGGTCAGATTACGGTGACTTATGGGGATGTCTCCATCACTAAAAATATTAATATTATTGCAGGAGATATTAGTTTCCGTTTAGATTCTATTCTGATAAGTGATAAAACAAAATACCCTATCGAAATCCTCAATAAAATGGGAACTGATGTTATGAGCGTCCCTCCACATCTCCTACAATGGCGCACTGAATTGGAGGACATCTGCTCTGTAGATCAGGGTGTGGTTACAGGTCTGCAAAATGGCATAACCATGCTTTATGGTGCTTTTGGGGAGATGCAAGACAGTTTGAAAGTCTATGTAGAAATACCTTCGTCCAATAGTTTAGTTGTTGATGATTTCACGCTTGAGGCTTATCCTTGGGAACTAAAAGCTTCTTCACAACTAAGCGCTACATTATCCCCTAAGGATGTACCAGCAAACTGGGAAGGAGGTACAGCAGTGGCATTTACCTATAAAACTGGGCGTGCACCCTACATACGCATGACCAATCAGATGCCACTCTATTCTTTGCCCGACAGCCTGCACATAACCATCAACCCAGGCGAAACGCTCATCGAAAAAGCAATTGTGAGTCTGCGTGCAAACAACAGCAAACAAACCGTTTCCATAGAGTTTAATCAGTTTGAGAAGCATGCAGAAACAGTTTTAGATATCAATCTGCATGAACTTTTCGACATCAATGATATGGCAATTTATCCTATCTGGATGGATAATATCAATTTTTATTTATTGCCTATGACTGCTAACCAGGCGTATATACTCGCTTTCAGAAATATTGAATTGAAATACGATGGATATGCATCTTCTGGCATCAGAAATCCACAGCAAAAACAAGCATTTACGGTATATCCAAATCCAGCACAGGATATGATTTATATCACTATAGAAGACAATCAACAACCCACACTTCAGCTCTATTCTTTGAATGGTATCCTACTCAAAACAGTACATGCCTCTCAGATGAATATCAGCGAATTTGACCAAGGCAGCTATCTGCTGAAAGTAGTGACAAGAGAGGGAAGCTGGGAAATTAGAAAGTTTATAAAGTTATAAAGCGCGAAGCGTCCCGAGCTTGCGAGGGATCAAGAAGTTATGGGGCATCAACCAGTAACCAGCAACCAGCAACAAAATATGAAACAAAAAACCCAACATCTCCTAATCATCATCTTAATTCAACTCATAGGATTAACAGCATTTGCACAGGCTCCTGATTGGGGCGAGGCAGATACGCTTGCGTGTCATAAAATCGGACCAGGCATCACCTATTCCAAAATCTATTTCAAAGGAAAAAAGATGCTCATATGGACTACCGAAGTGGATTTGACTAATCCGCACAATAAAATAGAACAGGTGCAATCAAATCATAAAGTGCCTGACTTAACTCGTTGGAATGTGATGGAGCATTTCCGCAATAATTCCTACGAAGGTCATCAGGTGTGCGTGGCTTTCAACCATGACTTTTTCTCCTATGATGATGGGATTTGCATCGGTCTAAACGTAAGCGATGGCGAGATTCCTTATGGTGGTGGCTGGGGGCGATCGCTGCTGACGATTAGCGAGGATAAAAAAGCCAATGTTATTCAACCTGTATTGAATTGCCATGTTATTTTGCCCGATGAATCTCAGGTGAGAATTGACTTTTTCAACCAACATGAAACTGGATTTTCGGGTAACTGTGTGCTCTTTAATCGTTTTAATGGCAAAGCTTTAACGCTTGCTGGTAAATATATCCTCATCAAACCTCAAGGGAAATGGCTTATCAATGGGGAAGATATTCCTTGTGAGGTCTTGAATATCTCTGATTTGCCTATCCAAAACACGAAAGAGGAGTATGTTATCTTCCTTCGTGGGGATAAATTGGATAGTATGAACAGTCTGCAAGTTGGAGACATGGTGCATATTTCACAACAGCTTACACAAGGTGCCTTTGGTGTTCCACTTACCAATATCCTGAACGGCTTTCATGGCTATCCAAGCATTGCTTTTGAAGGGCAACTACATGAAGGTGAGTACAATAACTTTGAAAATGGTCGAGAATATGAAATCTCATCGCGTGTGATGGTGGGTACTTCGCAAGATGGCAACACCCTCTATATCGTTACCAATGAAATGTCGGGTACCAGTATGGGTATCAACTGCATAGACATCACCAATTACATGCTTGCACATGGTGCTTGGAATGTGGTGAATTTCGATAGCGGTGGTTCTTCTGCCATTGTGGTAGATGAAGAAATGCTCAACTATCCAGCGCGTGGCTCTGTTCGCCCCGTAATGGATGCTTTGCTCGCCGTTTCTCTTGCCCCCGAGCACGAAATCACAGCAGGCTATACCTTTCTTACGCCCTCTATCTACCCTCCTGCTGCTTCTTCAACTCAACTTCATCTCCTAGGTTTAAGTGCGTATGAGGAGGTGACCGAAAAGGAAGTGACTGGCTTTACTTTTACCTGCATACCTGAAGAATTAGGTTATGTGGATGATAATCAGGTATTTCATTCAGGAATTAGAGCCTATGACGGCAAAATTATTGCAGAAAAGAATGGCATCCAAACTGAATTGAGGGTTTATACTAGCCCAGTGGAGGATATTTATTTCAATCCTGTAGATGTACTGACCGATAAAAGGGAATATCCCATTGTAGTGGAGACAAAAATAGGTGCTACCGTCTTCCAAATCAATCCCAATGCCTTAAGCTGGGAGGTGGCCGACCCTACTATCTGTAAAATTACCAATGGTATTATGGAAGGTTTAGCTGAAGGTGAAACGACTATTACAGGCACTTTTGGCGACATCACTAAAACGCTCCATGTGAAAGTAGAAATTGGTAAAGGCAAGCAAGCCGCTGAAGATTTTGATGATATGAGTACTTTCTCTGTGAAATCAACTGGTGCTAAAAACATCACTTTAGTATCACACGACACGCATAATGCTGCCCTCGAATTTGATTTCTCTGGCGGTAGAGGTCCTTATATCGAACTAGCACAAGACCTTACGTTCTATGGTCTGCCCGACTCCCTTACTTGGGATTATATCGATGAAGATCAGATATTAAAGGAGTTTGTATTTACGTTTGAAACAGCTAAAAAAGAGACTTATACCTTCAAATTCAATCCAGTTGAAAATCAAACAAAACAACATATTCTTATACCTTTTGCGACTGAAGGAGATGCTTGGGGCGTGCCTATGTATCCTCTTCAATTTAAAAAAGTGAAGATATTCCTGAATACGGGTGCTTCTAAAAAATACAGTCTCCCCTTCAATCAACTGTTTGCGCATTATCGCGAAGCTGATCCTTCTGGCATTCATCCAAACCATAATCAAAGATTTATAAATATCTTTGCAAAAAATAATCGTTTATATTTGTATTTAGATAGCGATAAAGCGGAAAAATTACACGCTCAAATTTTTAGTTTAGATGGAAAATTAATGCAAACTTTGGAGGATAAGTTAGATGCAAGAAACAATCAAGTACGTGCATATCAACTAAATACACTAAGCAAAGGGGTTTATATCGTTAAACTTCAAATTGGAAAAGATTTAATTTCAGAAAAAATAATAATATATTAATTTTAAAACTATACGGTCATGAAAAAAACCTTATGTATCATCTTGATGTTTTGTGGCGTATTAACCCTCAACGCACAAACAATAACCGTTAATAAGTCAACTCAAATTATTGAAAATGGCTTTCATCCCGTATTTAATATTGATGGTGATATGCTTTTGTATTCTACTGAAAACTATGTAGGACTGCATGTTTATAAGTTTGCAGACCAATCCTCTGTGCAGATTAACGATGAACAAGCAGGTGGTTTCTCGCCTATTTTCAGTAATGATAGCAAAAGAGTATTCTACAAAAACTCAATTTACGACTCTCGTTTACGCAGCGTGGGAATTATGAGCTTTAATCTTCAAACCAAAGAAAGAACGCAATTATTACAACCCAAGCGCAATGTAAAACAAGCAATTGCATATCAAAATGGCGTCATGGTAAGTGCTGACAATCAAATCTTCAAAGCTACTTTTGGTAAAAGTACAGCTAAATTACCCGAATATGTGTGGAGCGATGGTGTAAACTTGAATGCTTTTGTAAATGGCAAAACCATCGTATTAAATCCTATTGAAAATGCAAATGGATATATTTGGGCATCTGTATCGCCTGACCAAACAAAAGTTCTTTTTACAGCACCTGGTAGCGGCACCTATGTGTCTGATTTAAAAGGGAAAATCCTTTATAACTTAGGTTATCTCAACGCTCCCGTTTGGTATGATAATAAGTATGTTGTGGGAATGCAAGACAAAGATGATGGTCATAATATCACGTCTTCTACTGTATTAATCCAAAGTTTAGATGGCAAAATATCTCAAGTACTTAGCGACAGCAAACAGATTGCTCTTTACCCTGCTGCTGCTTCCAAAGCGAATAAAGTTGCTTATTGCACTGCTGATGGCAAAATCATCGTTTTAGAAATCAGTATTAAATAATTGCCAAATTCAGAATTTATAAATTTGAAGAAATGAAAACATTTAAAATATATTTCCTCCTGATTGTAAGCCTTTTTATCATGGGAGGATTGACTGCTCAAGATTTAACGGGTATCAAAATTCACATCAACCCTGGTCATGGAGGCTGGGATTCCGATGATAGAGGAATTAGCACACCTTTAATTCCTAGCGTAGGTCCAAATGTGGGCTTTTGGGAATCTCAAAGTAACTTAGATAAAGGTTTGATGTTGCGCGATATGCTTCTTGAGCTCGGTGCTACAGTGCAAATGTCTCGTACACTTAACCGCACCGAAGATGACCTAGCGCTCTCAGCTATCGTACGTATGGCCAATGAGTTTAATGCCGACTTCATGCTTTCTATCCACAGTAATGCGGGTAGTGGAACTGCCAATTATGTGTTGATGCTGTTTGCGGGTATTTCCGATAGCGACACACAACGCACCTACCCCACTCCTACTCCAAAATCTAATGAAAGTAGGGATATCAGTACTGAAATTGGTAAAAATCTCTATAAAAACACCCTAACTCCTTGGACAGCTTCCTATAATATTTCGGGCGATAAAACTTTTGCGCGTATGTATATGGGTTGGAGCGATGGTTATGGTGTGTTGCGCGGATTAACTGTTCCTGGTGTTATTTCAGAGGGGTCTATGCATGATTATATTCCTGAGACATACCGACTTATGAATATGGAATATAAGTGGTTGGAATCTTGGAATTTCAAAAAAGCTTTTCTTACCTATTTTAAAAATGCACAAATTCCTACTGGTAATATTGCCGGTACTGTGAAAGATAGCCGCAATCTCATCTTAGATGGTACCTATAGAAAATACCAAAAAGACGTACTTTTGCCTTTAGATGGTGCTGTTGTAACTGTAGTAGAAACAGGCGAAACTTATACCGTTGACCAAATGCGTAATGGTGTGTTTGTGTTCAAAAACTTAGAACCAGGTGTATATAATGTGAAAGCTGAAGCTGCAGGATATTATCCTCAAACACAAGAAATTACAGTGGTGAAAAATGAACATAACTACCTCACGTTTGAGTTGAATAAAATTCGTGATACACCTCCAGTAGTGACCAATTATTCTCCAAAAGTTGCTGCAGGCGAAACTGTTGTAGCTTCTACCGACATTGTTTTAGAGTTTAACTGGGATATGGATGAGGAGTCAACTACTACGGCTTTCTCTATCACCCCGCATGTGGATGGTAAAATTACGTTTGAAGACAGTCAATATCGTATGCGTTTCACGCCTGATCTACCACTTGAAAAATCTACTTTATATACTGTGAAGTTGGATAAATCGGCTAAGCATCCAAATAATATCAGTATGGTAGAAGATTTCTCTTTCAGTTTTACAACAAAAGATAGAAATAGATTGGTTTTACTAGACAGTTATCCAAGAGATGGTGATAAAAATGTACATGCTGACAAACCATTATTCAAACTAATCTTTGATAATAAATTGAATTCAGGTAATATTCGTAATGAAGTCCAAGTTCTTAATGCTCAAGGTGTTGAAATAACTAAAGGAACTCGTTCCGTTCAAATAAATAAAATTGATAAACCATATGGTGATATTTCTTTTGAGCTAACCGAAGCTTTAGTGGCGGGTAATAAATACAAGTTATTGATTACGGGAGATGCGATGGATGATGATGGAGTATTAGTTGTTGACCCAGTTACAATCAACTTTACGGCTGCAGATATCAAGGTAACAGACAAAACGATAGTTGAAAACTTTGATGTGGCAAGTAGGTTTACTTATGATGCTGAAAACAGCCAAAATTGTAGCAAAGCAGCCTTTGCTAGAAACACTTCAGAGAAACTCTTTGGCACAGCAACTTACAAACTAACCGCTACATTTACCGATGCGGATGCTCATGCACTTTATACGTATAGTCTAGACAATATTGCGACTTCAGAAGATAATAAAGTCATTGGATTGCATGTATTTGGAGATATGTCGGGCAACGCCTTGCAACTGCAACTGCAATCCACAGAAAATCCTTCAGAGGTAGAATATCTAACCATCGCAACCCTCGACTTTGTGGGTTGGGAATTTAGAGAGGTGGCCGTTCCATTTGCTATTCCATATCGTCTGACTGGCGTTCGACTAGTACGACAAGAAAGTATTTTGTCGGCATCTACAGAGATCTATGTTGATAATATGCTGCTGTATGACAAGCCAATCTCTGGATTTACTAATCTAAAAGCAGACTTTATCAGCCTCTATCCAAACCCAACAAAAGACATCATTCATGTCAATATTGATGGTCATAAACAACCCACCCTTCAACTTTACTCTTTGAATGGTAAGCTATTAAAATCAATAACCGCAAACCAAATCAATATTAGCGAATTTGATAATGGCACCTACCT
>CAYVWK010000009.1:9390-28724 GCA_964455235.1 uncultured Paludibacter sp. | reverse complement strand
ACTAATCTGTCTTTTAATTCCAAATCACTGGTTATTTTAACTTTATCCATATCTGTTATCTTACCTGATTAAAATTTAAGTCCGGCTTCGCGAGCAGCATCAGCCAATTGTTTAATTCTACCGTGATACAAATAGCCATTACGATCGAATACAACTTGTGTAATTCCAGCTTCTTGAGCTGCTTTAGCTACTAATTCACCAACTTTAGCCGCTTGTTCAGTTTTGGTAGTCTTTTCTTTAAGACCTAGAGATGATGCTGATGCTAAGGTCACACCTTGCACATCATCAATTAACTGAGCGTATATATTTGTATTGCTACGAAAAACCGTTAGACGAGGTTTTTGGGCAGTACCTGATATTTTATGACGGATATGAGCTTTAATCCTTATTCTTCTATCTACTTTTGACATTTCTTATTCAATTTAAGTGATTATTTACCTGCACCTGCTGATTTACCAGCTTTTCTACGTACTTCCTCTCCAAGGAATCTCACACCTTTACCTTTATATGGTTCAGGTTTACGTAATGAACGTATTTTTGCACATACCTGACCAATAAGTTGTTTATCAGCACTTTCTAAAATAATAAGAGGTGCTTTATTACGCTCCATTTTGGTGTCTACTTTCACTTCTGCTGGTAAAACCAAAAACACATTATGCGTAAATCCGAGTGATAGTTCTAAAACTTGACCTTCATGAGAAGCACGATAACCAACACCAATAAGCTCCAGTGTTTTGGTATATCCTTCACTCACGCCAGTCACCATATTTTGGATTAAAGAGCGGTATAAACCGTGCATAGCACGATTTTCTTTTTCATCGTTTGGACGAGAAACTTCCAACTGACCGTCTTCTAATTTAAACGTAATGTTCGGATTAATATATTGAGTCAAAGTTCCTTTAGGACCTTTAACGGTGATTACATTCTCTTCTTGCGTTATGCTTACTCCCGCGGGGACAGTAATAGGTAATTTTCCAATTCTTGACATACTAAATTCCTCCTTCCATTAATAAACATAACATAAAACTTCACCACCAACTTTTTGTCTGCTCGCTTCTTTGTTCGTCATAACTCCTTTAGAAGTTGAAACGATAGCTATACCTAAGCCATTTAGAACACGAGGCATCTCTTTATAACCTGTATACTGACGTAAACCAGGAGTAGAGATACGTTGTAATTTTTTGATGGAATTCACTTTATTTACCGGGTCATATTTCAAAGCAATTTTGATTGTGCCTTGAGGACCGTCTTCGATAAATTTGTAGTTAAGGATATACCCTTGTTCGTGTAGGATGCGGGTAATTTCCTTTTTGAGATTTGATGCGGGAATGTCCACCACACGGTGTTTCGCTTGAATTGCATTCCTCAATCTCGTCAAATAATCTGCAATTGGATCTGTCATAAAACTTGTTGTTTAATTAATCTCGACTACCGAGACAATATTAATAATACTAAATGATATTTATATGAAGCTACGCTATCAACGGGATAGGTAGTTATTTCATGATAAAATTGATTTACCAAGATGCTTTTTTAACGCCTGGTATCAAACCTTTAGACGCCATCTCACGGAATTGAATACGTGAAATTCCAAACTGACGCATATATCCTTTAGGACGGCCAGTAATTTTGCATCTGTTGTGATACCTGATGGGTGAAGAGTTTCTTGGTAATGTTTGCAAAGCATCGTAGTTACCTTCAGCAATCATTTGCTCACGTTTTTCTGCATACTTAGCAATCATTCTCGCTCTTTTCACCTCACGGGCTTTCATTGATTCTTTTGCCATTGTCTATCTTTAAATTAGTTTTTCTTAAATGGTAATCCGAACTCTTTCAATAATGCAAAACCTTCTTCATCAGTTGTAGCTGTAGTTACGAAGGTAATATTCATACCTGTAATACGGCTTACATTATCAAGATTGATTTCAGGGAAAATAATTTGTTCTTGAATACCTAAAGTATAGTTACCACGACCATCTAACTTGTTATTGATACCTCTAAAGTCACGTACACGAGGTAAAGCCACACGTGTTAGTCTCTCTAAAAATTCATACATGCGGTCGCCACGTAATGTAACGCGTACACCGATAGGCATTTTCTTTCTCAATTTGAAGTTTGAAACGTCTTTAGTTGAGATAGTTTGCACTGCTTTCTGACCAGTAATAGTGGTCATTTCATTGATAGCTACATCAATAATTTTTCTATCGGCAACAGCTGCACCTAATCCTTGGTTTAGAACAATTTTTTCTAATTTAGGAGCTTGCATTACTGATGTGTAGCCGAACTCTTTCATTAAGATCGGAACGATACGTTCTTTATAATCTTGCTTATAACTTACTGTATTCATTTTAAATCTCCTCTCCTGTTTTTTTAGAAACTCGTACTAATTTACCCTCTTTATTTTCTTTACGTCCTACGCGAACGGGTATACCGTTTTCAACAGGATTCAAATTTGAAATATGGATGGGTGCTTCTTGTTTAATAATACCGCCTTGAGGACTTTGTGCACTTGGTTTTGAATGTTTAGATATCATATTAATACCTTCAACAATGGCACGTTTTTCTTTCACAAGAACTTGTAAAACACGGCCAGTTTTACCTTTATCCTCACCTGCATTCACATAGACGGTGTCGCCTTTTTTGATATGTAATTTACTCATCACGAATTGTTTTTTCAAAGATTAAAGCACTTCGGGTGCAAGTGAAATAATTTTCATATTAACTGCACGAAGTTCACGTGCAACTGGTCCAAAGATACGGCTACCACGAATTTCACCTGCGTTGTTTAACAACACACAAGCGTTATCATCGAAACGTATATACGAACCGTCAGCTCTACGTACTTCTTTTTTCGTACGTACAATAATTGCTTTCGAAACGATACCTTTTTTGATATCAGATGAAGGAACGGTACTCTTCACTGACACAACAATGATATCACCTAGAGAAGCATAGCGTCTGCCAGTACCTCCCAACACACGGATACATAGTACTTCTTTTGCACCAGAGTTATCCGCAACTATAAGTCTTGATTCTTGTTGTATCATAATTACTTAGCCCTTTCAATAATTTCAGTTAATCTCCATCTTTTCAACTTGCTCAATGGGCGAGTTTCCATGATGCGTACGGTATCACCGATATTGCAATCATTATTTTCGTCATGAGCATGATATTTTTTCGTTTTATTTACGAATTTACCGTAAATGGGATGTTTCTCTTTCCATTTAACAACCACTGTAATAGATTTGTCCATTTTGTTGCTAAACACGACACCCGTTCTCTCTTTTCTTAAGTTCCTTTCCATCAGTGTTAATCTTTTATTTATTTATTTCACGCTGACGTAGTTCTGTCGCAAGACGGGCGATAGTACGACGTACTTCTTTAATTTGCAACGGATTATCAAGCGGAGAAATGGCGTGATTCATTTTCAAACGTACTAAGCGCTCTCTTTCAGCGTCTATACGTTCTTGAATCTCTTGATCGTTTAATTCTCTAATTTCTCTAATTTTCATGTCCTTACACGTTTTGAGTTGGGTCATAATCTCGTCTTACTACAAAGCGAGTGGTAACCGGTAGTTTTTGAGCAGCTAAGCGTAAAGCTTCTTTTGCAATTTCCATCGGTACACCTTCTACTTCTATAATCATTCTTCCTGGTGTTACAGGAGCTACAAATCCTTCAGGAGCACCTTTCCCTTTACCCATACGAACCTCTGCAGGTTTTTTAGTGATAGGTTTATCGGGGAATACGCGAATCCAGATTTGTCCTTGACGTTGCATATAACGGGTTACAGCCACACGAGCAGCTTCAATTTGGCGACCAGTAAGCCATTTTGATTGTAATGATTTAATACCGTATGTTCCGAAAGCTAATTGATTGCCTCTTTCAGCATTTCCTTTCATACGACCCTTTTGCTGTCTCCTGAACTTTGTTTTTTTAGGTTGTAACATAATTCCTTAATTCAAATTCATTAATAACAGTTATTTCTTTTTTCTTCTGAAACCTCCTTTGTTGCCTCCTCTTGGGCCTTTGAAACGGTCACCGTCTCTCGAACCTTCATTTGAAGAAGAAAAAGAAGGAGCTAAGTCTTTTTTACCATAGATTTCACCACGGCAAATCCAAACTTTAACACCAATTAAACCTACTTTCGTCAGGGCTTCAGCATGATGGTAATCAATATCAGCTCTGAATGTATGTAAAGGAGTTCTACCTTCTTTAAACATTTCAGAACGAGCCATTTCAGCGCCATTCAAGCGACCTGAAACTTGGATTTTTATACCTTCAGCTCCCATACGCATTGTTGAAGCAATAGCCATTTTAACGGCACGACGGTAAGCAATTTTACCTTCAATTTGGCGTGCTACGTTATTTGCCACAATCACAGCATCTAGCTCTGGGCGTTTAATTTCAAAAATATTGATTTGAATCTCCTTATCGGTGATTTTTTTCAATTCCTCTTTTAGTTTATCTACTTCTTGTCCACCTTTCCCGATAATGATACCAGGGCGAGCTGTACAAATAGTAATAGTTACCAATTTCAACGTACGTTCAATTACAATACGCGACACACTAGCTTTAGACAAACGTGCATTCAGATATTTTCTGAGTTTGTGATCTTCCAAAATGGTGTCACCAAAATCATTTCCACCATACCAGTTTGAATCCCATCCACGAATGATTCCTAAGCGATTACTTATTGGATTAGTTTTTTGTCCCATCGAGTATTAATTTTCGTTATCGTTATTATTCTTGGTATCTACAAATATTGTCACATGATTCGAGCGTTTACGAATTCTGTTACCGCGACCTTGTGCTCCCGGACGAAGACGTTTCAACATCGTTGCTGAATCCACATATATTTGACTTACATATAAGTCAGCCGAATCGGCTTTTTGCTCTGTTTTTTGTTCCCAGTTGGATATAGCCGATCTGAGCAACTTCTCTAATCTAATGGAAGATTCTTTTGGAGAAAACTTCAACACTGCTAAAGCTTTATTAACCTCCATACCACGAATAAGGTCTGCCATCAGACGCATTTTACGTGGAGATGTTGGAACGTCATTCAGCTTCGCAAAATATTGTGATTTTCTTGCTTCCTTTCTTTTTTCGGCTGATATTCTTTTTCTTGCACCCATTTATTTCAAATTTTAATGCTTGTTAGTTGATAAATTCAATGGATTATTTCTTTTTACCACCATGACCACGGAAGTTACGAGTTGGAGCAAATTCGCCCAATTTGTGACCTACCATGTTTTCGGTTACGTAAACAGGAATAAATTTATTTCCATTGTGAACTGCAATCGTATGACCTACAAAATCTGGAGAAATCATCGTTGCACGCGACCATGTTTTCACGACATTCTTTTTGCCGCCTTCGTTCATAGTCAGCACTTTCTTCTCTAACTTCAGATTAATATAGGGTCCTTTTTTTAATGAACGGCTCATATTATTTAGTTAATTTTGCTGTTATTTTTTTCTTCTTTCAATAATATACTTACTTGAATGCTTTTTAGGAGCACGAGTTTTGTATCCCTTAGCAAGCAAGCCTTTGCGTGAACGAGGAAGACCTCCGGAAGAGCGACCTTCACCACCACCCATTGGGTGATCTACTGGGTTCATCGCTACCCCACGTACGCGTGGTCTACGTCCGAGCCAACGAGTGCGTCCTGCTTTACCTGAAACTTCAAGTGCATGATCAGAATTACCAACCGCACCGATAGTAGCTTTACAAGTAGCCAAAATTTTACGTAGTTCACCTGAAGGCAATTTCACAATTGCATATTTATCTTCACGTGAATTTAATTGAGCAAACGTCCCTGCAGAACGAACCATAGCGGCTCCTTGTCCAGGTCTTAATTCAATATTATGAATTATAGTACCCAAAGGAATATTCTGTAAAGGAAGTGCATTTCCTACCTCAGGAGCAGCATCTGCGCCTGATAAAACCTGCTGACCAACCTGCAAACCATTAGGTGCGAGAATATATCTCTTCTCTCCATCTACATAATATAAAAGCGCAATACGAGCCGAACGATTCGGATCGTACTGAATACTTTTAACTGTAGCTGGAACACCGTCTTTATTGCGCTTAAAGTCAATTACCCTGTATTTTCTCTTGTGACCGCCTCCTAATTGGCGCATGGTCATTCTTCCAGTTTTATTTCTACCACCAGATTTATCAATGCCATATACAAGAGATTTCTCTGGTACGCTCGAAGTAATTGTTTCGAATGTACCAATAATCTTGTGTCTTTGCCCAGGTGTTGTGGGCTTTAATTTACGTACAGCCATTTATATTTTAACTATTAATTTTTCAATTTACTATTTAGAAACATGCAAATTGCTATTATATATTGCTAAAAAAGTCAATGGTATCGCCTTCTTGTAATGTTACTATCGCTTTTTTGTAAGATGCAGTTTTACCTGTGACTGCGCCGCTTTTAGTATAACGACTCTTTTTCTTAGGTGCAACTATCATCGTATTTACATCGATTACTGTAACATCATATAAAGCTTCTACCGCTTTTTTAATTTCAAGTTTGTTTGCTCTTCTTTGAACTTTAAAACCATAGCGATTGAATGTTTCACCCTGCTGTGTCATCTTTTCTGTGACAATTGGTTTCAAGATAATATCCATTTTTTTACCTCCTATGCTTTAAATAATTGTTCAACTGCTGCAAGCGATTCTTCTGTAAACACAATATGTTGTGCATTCAAAATGCTGTAAGTGTTTAATTCAGAAACGGTTACGACATTTACTTTCGCTAAATTTCGAGCCGACAAATATACATTTTTATTTCCACTTGATAAAATAAATAGTGGTTTTTTATCAGCTATCTTTAAATTTTGTGTTAGAGCAATCATTTCTTTCGTTTTTGGAGCTTCAAAATTCAATGCGTCAAGCACTGTTATTAAGTCAGCTTTTGCTTTGTATGAGAAAGCAGATTTACGAGCTAATTGCTTTACTTTTCTATTTAATTTGAAACCATAGTCACGGGGAACTGGACCGAAGATTTTACCTCCACCTACACGTACTGGTGATTTAACATCACCTGGACGAGCCATACCACTACCTTTTTGACGACCTAGTTTACGTCTTGAACCAGTCACTTCACTACGACCTTTGGTCTTATGCGTGCCTTGACGTTGATTGGCTAAATATTGTTTTACATCTAAATAAATAGCATGGTCATTAGGCTCAATCCCGAAAACACTTTGATCTAAAGAGACTTTTTTTCCTAAGTCTTCTCCTTTTATGTTAACTACACTTATTTCCATGATTATTTATTGATGATTACAATTGAACCTTTAGCACCTGGAACAGAACCTTTTACCATAACAAGATTGTATTCAGGTATTACTTTTAATACTTGTAAATTCTGAACAGTTACACGATCACCACCAGTGCGACCGCCCATGCGTGTTCCTTTAAATACACGTGATGGGGTTGAAGATGAACCGATAGAACCTGGTGCACGCACCGTGTGGGTCTGACCGTGTGAAGTTTCTCCAACTCCAGAGAATCCATGACGTTTAACTACACCTTGGAAACCTTTACCTTTAGAAGTTCCAACAACATCTACATAGCTGTCAACTTCTAGAATTTCGACTGTCAATTTATCTCCTAAATTGAAGCTTTGATCGAAATCTTTGAACTCAACCAAGTGGCGCAAGGGTGTTACTCCAGCCGATTTAAAATGACCTGCTTCAGCTTTGGTAGTGTGTTTGTCTTTCTTATCCTGAAAGCCTAACTGTACCGCTTTATAACCGTCGTTTTCAATCGTTTTAATTTGAGTAACTACACAAGGACCTGCTTCGATAACAGTGCATGGTATATTTTTTCCATCGGCACTGAAAACGGATGTCATTCCGATTTTTTTTCCTATTAATCCTGGCATTTCAAATATTTATTAATTGTTTATTTATTGGTTTAAACTGTTAAAGCGTTTAATCAAAATTCAGTTTGATGATTCCACAATTCAACATTTCAACTTATCTTATAATACTTTAATCTCAACTGCTACACCACTTGGTAATTCTAATTTCATCAAAGCATCAATTGTCTTTGCAGATGAATTGTGAATGTCAATCAAGCGTTTGTAAGAACTCAGTTCGAACTGTTCACGTGCTTCTTTGTTAACGAAAGTAGAACGGTTTACTGTGAAAATTCTTTTGTGCGTTGGTAATGGAATAGGACCACTTACATGTGCACCTGTTGATTTCACTGTTTTTACGATCTTTTCTGCCGATTTATCAACCAAGCTGTGATCGTAAGATTTCAATTTAATTCTAATTTTTTGACTCATACTTTTATTTAAAAGATTGTTTATATATTCTCATTATGTGCCTGATTAAGAGTCATATGCTAATCGGCACACAATGAGATCTTTAATTCTATAATAGTTCTACTTTACCACCAGCTTCTTCAATTACTTCTTTAGCTAAAGAAGTAGAAACTTGCTCATAATGAGAAAACTCCATAGAAGAAGTTGCTCTACCAGATGTGATAGTGCGTAAAGCTGTTACATAGCCAAAAGTTTCAGCCAATGGAACTTTCGCTTTTACGATACGAGCACCATTACGGCTACTTTCCATACCTTCAATTTGACCACGACGTTTGTTCAAGTCACCTATCACATCACCCATATTTTCTTCTGGAGTTACAACCTCCATTTTCATAACAGGCTCTAATAGAACAGGCTTAGCTTTAGCAGCTGCATTTTTGAAAGCAAGTTGAGCACAAATCTCGAAAGATAATTGATCAGAGTCAACCGCATGATAAGAACCATCAAGTAAGGTAACTTTCAATGTATCTATAGGATATCCTGCTAACACACCATTTCTCATAGCTGTTTGGAAACCTTTTTGAACAGATGGGATATATTCTTTAGGAACATTACCACCTTTTACTTGGTCGATAAACTGCAATGAACCTTCAAAGTCAGCATCAGCTGGTTCAATACGTACAATAATATCAGCAAATTTACCACGGCCACCTGTTTGTTTTTTATACACTTCGCGCAATTCCACGGCTTGTGAAATAGCCTCTTTATAAGAAACTTGTGGACGTCCCTGATTACATTCGACTTTAAATTCGCGTCTCAATCTCTCAATAATAATTTCAAGATGAAGTTCACCCATACCAGAAATAATAGTTTGACCTGTTTGCTCCTGAGTATGTACAGTAAAAGTTGGATCTTCTTCGGCTAATTTTGACAAACCAACTCCAAGTCTATCTAAGTCTTTTTGAGTTTTAGGCTCAACTGAAATTCCAATAACTGGATCAGGGAAGCTCATAGACTCAAGGGAGATGTGATTTGACTCATCGCAAAGAGTATCACCCGTACGAATATCTTTAAATCCAACACCAGCACCAATATCACCAGCAGAAATAAAATCTACGGGATTTTGTTTGCTAGAGTGCATTTGGAAAATACGAGAAATACGCTCTTTTTTACCTGAACGTGCGTTATACACGTAGGATCCAGCTTTTAAAACACCTGAATAAACGCGGAAGAAACACAATCTACCCACATAAGGGTCGGTTGCGATTTTGAATGCCAAAGCAGTCAAAGGTTCATTCGCATCAGGATGTCTTATAATTTCTTTTTCAGCATCATCAGGATGATGACCGATAATTTCTGGGGTATCAAGTGGACTTGGTAAAAAAGCACATACAGCGTCAAGCATCGTTTGTACACCTTTATTTTTAAAAGAAGAGCCACAAATTATCGGATTAATTTCCATTGATAAAGTTGCTTTCCTGATAGCATTTTTAATTTCGTCCTCAGTTATAGTTTCTGGAGCTTCGAAGTATTTCTCCATCAAATTATCATCGAATTCAGCCACTGTATCGAGCAGTTTTTCTCTCCATTCCTGAGCTTCATCCAGTAAATTAGCTGGAATTTCTTCAATTGTATATTTTGCTCCCATCGTATTATCACGCCACATAATGGCTTTCATTGTGATAAGATCGACAACGCCCATAAAGCTTTCCTCTGCACCTATAGGTATTTGAATGGGACAAGGGTTAGCACCTAAAACCTCTTTGATTTGGCGAACCACTTCAAAGAAATTAGCACCTGATCTATCCATTTTATTCACATATCCTATACGTGGGACAGCATACTTATCGGCTTGACGCCATACGGTTTCAGATTGAGGTTCAACACCTCCCACTGCACAAAAAGCAGCCACAGCACCATCTAGTATACGCAACGAACGCTCAACTTCAACTGTAAAGTCAACGTGCCCTGGAGTATCTATCAGATTAATTTTATATTTCTGACCTTTATACTCCCATGAAGTAGTTGTAGCAGCTGAAGTAATCGTAATACCTCTTTCTTGCTCTTGTTCCATCCAGTCCATGGTTGCTGCACCATCGTGTACTTCCCCAATTTTATGGGTAAGGCCAGTATAAAACAAAATTCTTTCAGATGTTGTTGTTTTACCAGCGTCGATATGCGCCATGATACCGATGTTTCTGTTGTATTTTAAATCTCCTATTGCCATTTATTAATTATTCCTCTTTTGTTGGATTTTCACAAACCCATTAAAATCTAAAGTGAGCAAACGCACGGTTAGCCTCAGCCATACGGTGCATATCTTCTTTACGTTTGAAGGCACCACCTTGACCATTATACGCATCAACAATCTCGGCAGCTAATTTATCAGCCATCGAACGACCTCCACGTTTACGTGCAAATAATATAAGATTTTTCATTGAAATAGATTCTTTCCTATCAGGACGAATCTCAGTTGGAACTTGGAAAGTAGCACCACCAATACGGCGAGATTTAACCTCAACTAAAGGAGTTACATTTTCGAGGGCTTTTTTCCAAATATCTAGGGGGGTAAGTTCTTCGTTAGGAAGTTTGTTTTTCACAACATCCAAAGAAGAATAGAAAATATCGAAGGCAATAGATTTCTTGCCATCATACATTAAGTGGTTTACAAACTTTGTAACCATCGACTCGTTGAAAACAGGATCTGGTAAAATGATCCGTTTTTTTGGTTTCGACTTTCTCATTTTAATTTTATTTCTTGTATTTTGGTTGCTTTTTAGTCTGCTTCAACTGCTCCTCTGAGCGGTTTACTCAACCTTCATCTGCTACCTAAAAACAATTTGTTTTTAATTCTTTGTTTATTAAAGAGTTTGCTTATGCAGGAAAGATTTATTATTTCGCTGCTTTAGGACGTTTAGCTCCGTATTTGGAACGACGCTGAGTTCTACCATTTACACCTGCTGTGTCTAAAGTACCACGCACAACGTGATATCTAACACCTGGTAAATCTTTAACACGACCACCACGTACCATTACGATAGAGTGCTCCTGCAAGTTGTGACCCTCTCCCGGTATGTAAGCATTGACCTCCTTTTGGTTAGTCAAGCGAACACGCGCTACTTTACGCATAGCCGAGTTAGGTTTTTTAGGAGTTGTGGTGTACACACGAACACAAACACCCCTGCGCTGTGGACAAGAATCCAAGGCTGGAGATTTACTGTTGTAAGTAAGTTCTGTTCTTCCTTTTCTAACTAATTGTTGAATTGTAGGCATTTCAATTGTATATTTTTATAACTACTTTGTTTAATCTATTTGTCACTTTACACAAATGGGCTGCAAAGATACAAAAAGTTTTTAAACTGACAAGAAGTTTTTGAACTAATGTGAATAATGTGACTAATATGCCGATGAGAATAATGACTTCCTAAATTTATTAATTATACACATCGGCACATCGGCACATTGGCACATTAGTCTTATTGGCACATTGGTAATCACGCTTCGCCACCACCAAATCCCATAGGCATAGGAGGCATAGGAGCATTTTCTGAAACGCGAATTTTGCCGTTTTGATGTTCGTATTTAGCTATATTTTCTTGTAAAGCGTAAAGTAATCGCTTAGCGTGCTCTGGAGTTAAAATGATACGAGATTTTACATTAGCCTTAGGAGTCCCTGGCATCATCCTTACGAAATCTACTACAAATTCGGATGTTGAATGAGAAATAATGGCCAAATTAGAATAAATACCTTCTGCTACTTCAGGCGTCAATTCTATGTTGATTTGATTTTGATTTTTTTGTTCCATGATGTCTATTTTATTGATTAGTATTTTTACTATTAAATTGCTGATTTTAATAAGGTCGCAAAGATAATCCTTTTGAAGATACTCTACTATATATAATAGTAGGTATAGCTTTTAAAAAATCATTCTTCTATAATTGGAACGTCGTCCTCAGCCTCATTGATATATTTTGAAAGCTCTTTTTTTGTTTTTAAGCCTAGTTTTTTCATCTCTTCGGCTTGCCCAATTAAATTACCACGACCTGATGTTAATTGTCCATAAGCTTTTTGATATGTCTCATTCGCCTGCTGTAATCGATTGCCAATCAACTCAAAATTCTCCACAAAGCCTACAAATTTATCATATAATAACGCTCCTCGATCTGCAATTAACAATGCATTTCTATTTTGATATTCTCGCTTCCATAAATCAACCACCAACCTTAATGAAGCAATCAAATTAGTGGGATTCATAAGAAGAATTCTTTTCTCATAAGCGAAAGTCCATAAATCCTTATCACCCTGCAAAGCTGCTATATAGGCTGGTTCGTTGGGGATAAACATCATCACAAAATCCAAGGATTTATCATAATCATCATACCCTTTTCTACTTAAATCGAGAATGTGCGCTTTAACAGCTGCAACATGTGCGTCTAACTCTCGTTTTTGCTCTTCTAAATCTTCTGCTTCTATATAGCGTAGATAAGCGTTCAACGATACTTTTGAATCTATAATGATACTCCTTTCATCGGGATATTTAATAATGACATCAGGGCGCATTTTTTTGTCACTCTCTTGCGAACGAAGCGGGTTACCTGCCTCATCTCTCAGTTCTTTCTGAATAAAATACTCCTCATCTTTGCGTAAACCCGACATTTCTAAGATATTCTCCAATATCATTTCCCCCCAATCACCTTGAGTTTTGGCTTCACCTTTTAGAGCACGAGTAAGATTTTGTGCCTCTACACTCATTTGTTGATTTAATTCAGCCAAACGCTTCACCTCTTTACCGAGAGAAAAACGCTCATTTGCTTCCGTTTGATAGGTTTCTCTAACTGATTTTTCAAAATCTTTTAAATTTTCTCCCAAAGGTTTCAGAATAGCCTCAATATTTTCTTTATTTGACTGTGTGAAGCGACGTGATTTATCTTCTAATATTTCATTTGCTAGGTTTTTAAACTCAGCAGTGTACTTTTCACCTATTTTTTCAATCTCTTCTTTTAAATCAGCTAGCTTTTCTGTAAGTGCCTTAATTTCAGCTTCTTTCTGTGCAATTTTTACGTTTTGCGCACTTACAATTGTATCTTTTGCTTGATTTTCTTCCATATACTTTTGAAGAACACCTTCCTTTTCTTCAACTTTAATTATTAAGTTGGACAATTCAGTAGAGGTTTGTGCTTTTAAGGCAACCAATTCTTTCTCTAAATTTACTATTTTCTGATTTTCAATTTGGGTTGATTTGACTGATTTCATTCTAAATAAGAGATAGGCAATCACAAAACCGATTAGAAAACCTACTATTATATATAATATTTCCATTGTTATATAAAGCTTTAAAAAGTGTTGTTATTAATCCTACAAAGTAACTAAAATTTAAAAAGTAATGCAAACCCAAGGAAAAAAATTATCTTTGTGCTCCAAATTATAAAGCTATTAATATAGGATTATGAAACAAATAGAGCAAGTTACTTTCAAAATATTATTTCTTTTAGTGATAATACTTGTAAGTCAGCAACTTACAGCGCAAAAAATATCCTTAGAAGCGGGTTATGTGAATCCCAAACGAACAGGAAAAGTGAGTAGTGAAACCTATTTCGATGCCATTCGTATAGGGGGTATCTACGAACATGAATTGAAATACAATTTTAGCCTGCAAACTGGTTTATTATACAATGTTGGCTTTTCTAACAAAATTCAGAAGTTTGATACATCTACGGATAGTGTTACCTATAATACTTGGTCACACGCCTTTGAAATTCCTGTACGCATAGTTTATAATCAAGGTCTATTCAAGGATTTTAAAATTTTTGGATTTGCTGGTCCTAATATACACATAGGGTTTATTCAAAATCAAAACGTCAAATCTACTTTAAGTACTGCTATGAATGAATGGGCTGGTATTGAGGTAGGGAAACACAATCTTTATAAAAATGATTTAAATCTCATCAACTTTCAGTTAGGTGCTGGTGGAGGTATTCAATGGCGTGAATTCATTCTAAAGGGTGGATATGATTGGGGTCTAAATAATTTAGATAAAACTAAGAGAGATAGCTATTTAACACAATCGAATTGGTATGTGAGCTTTGCTTATCAAATTAAATAACTGACTGATTTTCCATAAGATTTAATGAACTTATATACGATTTTCCAACAGCACCCAGAGGTAACGACAGACAGTAGAAACTGTCCGAAAGACTCGCTATTTTTTGCATTGAAAGGCGATAAATTCAATGCAAATGCTTTTGCTGCTACTGCTTTGGAAAATGGTTGTGCCTATGCTATTGTCGATGAAGTCGAATATGCTGTGGATGAGCGTTATATTGTAGTTGATGATGTATTAAGCTCCTTACAAGATTTAGCAAAACAACATAGAGAACATCTTGGAACTAAGATCATTGGTATTACTGGCACAAATGGAAAAACCACGACAAAGGAGCTGATAGCTAGCGTCTTAAAGGAGAAATACAACATCCTTTACACACAAGGAAATCTGAATAATCATATTGGTGTTCCACTGACTTTGCTTCAGTTAAAACCTGAACATCAATTAGCGATTATTGAAATGGGTGCTAATCATATTGGCGAAATTGCCATGCTTTGTGACATGGCTCAACCTAATTTTGGACTGATAACCAATGTAGGAAAGGCTCATTTAGAGGGATTTGGATCGTTTGAAGGTGTCATGCAAACGAAAGCTGAGCTTTATAATTATATTGCTTCTAAAGGTTTAGGGGTTTTTATCAATATTGATAATACTTATCTAAAAGAAATGGTTCAATCAGCTCAAATCAATGAGGATAAACTAGTTAGCTATAGTATAAATTTACATCCTGATGTTTTTTTAGTGACTGGAAAAGTAGTTGAGAGTCGCCCCTATTTAACAATGAATTGCCAAACGGGTGATGAGTTTGATGTGCAAAGTCAGTTGATTGGTGCTTATAATGCAGAAAACATCTTGGCAGCGGTAACCATAGGGCATTTTTTCGGTTTGACCAATGCACAAATCAAACATGGTTTGGAAGCTTATGTACCAACTAACAACCGTTCGCAATATATTGAAACTAAAGACAATCACCTCATAGTAGATGCGTATAATGCCAATCCAAGCAGCATGCAAATAGCTATCAACAATTTTGCTCAAACAAGCAATGTGCAAAAAATGCTCATTTTAGGAGATATGTTGGAGTTAGGTGCAGCTAGTTTAGCTGAACATCAAGTAATAGTTGACATGCTGATAGACAAAGGTTTATATAATACATTTTTAGTTGGAAAAGAATTTCAACACACTAAAAATGATTTTTTAAAGTTTGATAAAGTAGATGATTTAGTTGAATATTTATCATCTCATAAAATTACAGATCAGACAATATTAATAAAGGGTTCCAGAGGAATTCAGTTAGAAAAAGTATTATCAAAATTATAAATATGTTCAAATCAAAAAATACAATTGTTATTATCCTGATAGTTTTGGTTTTAGCATTATTAGCAGCCCTTGGCTATTTTTACTTTGATGCAAAACAAAAAGCTCAAGACTTAGAGTTTATAACTGATATTATGGATGAAGAGAAGGAGCGTGTAGAGGATGAGTATGAGTCACTTACCTATCAATTTGATGGATATGTCAGTACTATTCGAAACGATTCTTTATTAGCAGAATTAGAAAGTGAGAAAAAACGTGTAAAAGAATTATTAGATGAATTGCGCAGTACGAGAGCTACCAATGCCCGTAGAATACAAGAATTAAAAGATGAGTTAGCTTCAGTACGCAAAATCATGATGCATTTAGTATCTCAAATTGATTCTTTGAATACGGAAAATCAAATGCTAAAAACTGAGAATCAAGAGATTAGACAAAAATATGCTGTTTCATCCCAGACAGTAGAACAACTATCAAGAGAAAAAGAGAACTTACATGAGGTAGTCACTCGCGCTTCCAAGCTTGAAATTCTTGAGTTTGACGTGAGTACGTTGAACGACAGAAATAAAAAAACGAAAGTATTCAGTCGCATTACCAGCTTACAGTTTGATTATACCATAGCAAAAAACATCACAGCTGAACCTGGTAAAAAAACTATTTATGCACGTCTAACGCGTCCTGATGGCGAAGTGATGTCGAAAGATCCGACACATGTTTTTCCTTTTGAAAATGGTCAAATTGCTTATTCCATGAAAAAAGAGTATGAATACGGAGGAGAAGCCTATTCGGATGTGATGTACTGGAAAGTCGAAGAAGTCTTATATACAGGAAATTACCGTATCGATTTTTTCACTGATGGAGAGTTAATCGGTAGCTATACCTTTATGCTAAAAAAATAAAATATAAACATATGAAAAGTCAATTAAAATACCTCCTTCTACTGATAATGACAGTATTATTTATTGCTTCTTGCGATGAAGATAAATATGGAGATTGGAAAATCATGAATGAAAGTTGGTATGACAATTTTATAGAAACCCATAAAGATGACCCCAATTTCTATGTAACCGAAAGTGGTTTAGCCTATCATGTAATTCATCATGGACAATATCCACAAAAGCCCTATATAGGAAGTGGTGTGAAGGTGACTTATAAAGGTAAGTTAATCAGTGATAAAGAATTTGATACGAAAAACGGATACTGGTTTGGTCTATCTGAAACGATTGGTGGATGGCAAGAAGGACTCGTAAAAATGACTCGAGGAAGTCACTATATTTTCTACATTCCTTACAAATTAGGTTATGGAACCACGGCTTCTGGCACTATTCCACCCTACTCTACCTTGATATTTGATATAACCTTAGATGATGTTGGAAACTAAAGTAAGCAGTAAATTATCATCTATTTAGAATTTTATAATAATGAAAAAAATCATATTTTTAAGCCTTTTATGTATTATTAGTTCGGCCTATGCATCGGCCTATGCAGGGGTATATACATTAGAGAATATTCCTAATCCAAAACACATAGACAGTCGCTCTTATGTCAGCAATCCTGATGGCATTATCAGCCAAACTACTGTAAATGAGCTAAATAAAACATTAGCAGCATTAGAAAAAGAAACTCGCACTGAAGTAGCCGTAGTAATCGTTCAATCTATTACTGGAGAAAGTGTTGAGCTTTTTGCCAATGATTTATTCACAAAATGGGGAATAGGAAAATCGGGTGATAATAATGGTTTGTTGATACTTTTTGTTGAGACTAGTAAAGAGATACGCTTTGAGACTGGTTATGGCATTGAAGGCGTTTTACCAGATGCTAAAATTGCAAGAATACAGAGAGAGCACATCCTTCCTTATTTCAAAAAAGGCGATTACAATCAAGGATTTATTAAAGGCATTGATGCAGTAGCAACCGTACTGAAAGGAGAAAAATTTGAGGAGAAGAAAGAGAAGATTGCATGGAATGAAATTTTACCTTTTGCATTGGCTTTTTACCTTTTGCTTATTATTTTATCTTTTGCATTGATTCAAAAGTCTATTAAGAAAGCAAAAAACAACGCTACTTTACGAACTAATATCAGTAAATATATTGTCATCAATAGTAGTAGAAAAAACACTATTAGCATGATGAATATTATAATCATAGCCAGCGGTGTCTTGTTATTTATACTAATAGAAAAACCTTTATACTTAATATTTCTGATAGGAGTGCCTATTTGCATCTATCCTGCAAGTTTATATGCCCGAGTGATGATGTGGAAAATACGTAGACAGCCTATACCATGTACGGTATGTGAAGGAACTATGCGTTTATTATCCGAGAAAAAAGAAGATGAATACCTGAAGTTATCACAGCAATTCGAAGAAGAATTAGGAGCCACAGATTATGATGTATTTTTGTGTAAAGACTGCGGCAATGAGGCTATTTTCACTTTAGATAAACCCAGTCCATATACAGAATGTCCAAGTTGCAAAACCAAAGCATTTGGCTTACATCAAAAGAAGGTCATTGTACATCCCACCTTTGTCAACAGTGGCACAGAACGCATCACTTATAAATGCAAATTCTGTGGATATGAAGAAAATGATAATAAAAAGCTCCCACGCTTGAACAAAGGAAGTTCCTTAGCAGCAGGATCGGCAGCAGGGAGTATGATGAGCGGCAGAGGCGGTTTTGGAGGAGGTGGATTTAGCGGTGGAAGCTTCGGTGGTGGTATGTCGGGTGGCGGTGGTGCTACAGGCAGATGGTAATATATAAATCGTGATTTATCAACATCAAACTAACTAATAACTGACGAGATATTCGTCCTAAACATCAAATAATATGAATAAAAAAACAACAACATGGGTAATACTTGGAGCTCTGGTTCTTATCGTAGTATTTGCCATCAGCAAGTATAACCAATTAGTGAATTTAGAAGAGCAAATCAACGGGCAATGGGCAAATGTTGAGAATCAATACCAGCGTCGTGCAGATTTAATCCCCAACTTAGTTGCAACTGTAAAAGGCTATGCAGCACACGAAAGTGAAACCTTAGAAGGTGTAGTTGCAGCAAGAGCTAAAGCTACTCAAGTAACGGTAGATCCAGACAATTTGACTCCTGAAAAGTTGCAAGAATTTCAAGCAGCGCAAGGCGAATTAAGCTCAGCTTTAGGCCGATTATTGATGATTACAGAGAATTATCCTGACCTTAAAGCCAATGAGAATTTTAGAGATTTACAAGTGCAGTTGGAAGGAACAGAAAATCGCATTTCAAACGAAAGAATGAAATTTAATGAAGCAAGTAAAAGCTTTAATACCAGCATTCGTCGTTTCCCGACCAATATCGTAGCTAATCTATTTGGTTTTGAGAAAAGAGCTTATTTTGAAGCAGAAGCGGGCAGCGAAAAAGCACCCACAGTAGAATTTTAAGTAAATGAAAAACAGGAAGTTACATATTATTTCCTTATTCATTTTTTTTAGTATGATAACGGGATGTGAAGACAGATATCAGTCTTCCATCCCGAATTATCCAGTCAGTATGCAACTTAACCTCACAACTGGCTACCCTACCTTCAAAGACAATGTATATCAGGTTTTGACATTCACTCAACCCAGACATGACCATATAGATTATATCGGTTATGGTGG
>CAYVWK010000009.1:5017-9290 GCA_964455235.1 uncultured Paludibacter sp. | reverse complement strand
ATGCAGATTGAGTAAAGTAAATTACGCTGATATGCTGATCATTACTGCAAAATAACGAGAAGAACTTCAACCACAAAAAGACGCAAAAACACGAATATACCAATATTACTAATGTAGTTACCGATTAGTGGGAAAATGACGGATTGACTCCTGTAGGGACAAGTAGCGACTTGTCCCTACCTCAACACCTCAACAAACATTCAGTAACCAACATCACCACTCCCCTCTTTTCCTAAACACAGCATTTACCATCACCACAACTATATAAAACGGATAGACAAAAGCTAAAACCAAGGCAGTTGATAGTGAATTTTGAAGTTGAAAGAAGGCCTTAAGCTGATTGATAAAACTGATTTCTGCTATCAATTTAAAGCAGAAGATAAAGGCTAAGGTATATGCATAAAATGAAGAGAACCAGGTCATTCCTATCATCACTAATAGCATTAAGTTGATAGCACTCACAGTTAAAGCGGTAGAGATACTGTCTGAATCTTGATATTTAGATGATTTGGCTGCCCAGCGAGTCCGTTGTTGGATGAAACTTTTGAGTGTGGGTTGCAAACGGGTAGTTACCATCGCTTTAGGTGACTTCAAAACAGAAATGTAGCCATTGCGCTTTTTGACGCTATGCAGCAAAAACACATCATCGCCTGAAGGTTCTTCAGGATGTAAATCTTGCTGACTCTCTAGCCATGCCTGTTTAGTGAAAGCCATATTCGCCGCATTGCAAAAAATAGCTTTCCCCATGCCTGCTGAGGCTATACCCGAACTGACCAATATGGCAAATTCCAAAGCCTGTAAACGGGCAAAAAGCGTATCCTCGGTTTCTAATTTTACTGGTGCTATAATTAAATCAGCTTGTTCTTTTATCTGAAAACTCACCATATTCTCTATCCAAGTTGTAGTTGGCTGACAATCAGCATCTGTAGTAATGATAAAGTCATTTGCGGTCTCCAGAATACCATATTGTTGAGCTTGTTTTTTCCCTTGATGAGGAGAGTGCAACAGTTTAGCATTCTGAAAATTAGCCAAAGAAGACTCGATAAGTTGAACAGAGTTATCCGTAGAGTGATCATTCACCCATATCAGCTCAAAATGAGAATAGCTTTGAGATTGCAAGGATTTGATTAAGGAAGGGAGATTATCCTCTTCATTCTTAAAGCAGACTATGATAGAGGGTTTTAGTTTTTCATTTTGAGAAGAGAGGCTATCTAAAATAACATCAGAGGAGGGAATTTTTCTCCATCCTCTGACAAAATTACTCAGTAGTATAAAATAGAATACGAATGAGATAAAAGCAATTATTAACAGAGAATCAAGCATCAAAACATATAGTTCAAATTGATATATACGCCAGAATCACCATCTTGAGCTTTCAATGCTTTTCCGTAATCTACAGAAATAATAAAGTTTTCATTCCAGCCAATTTTCAGACCTATGCCCGCTGAAGAATGGAATTTACCAGCTTCAAAATCAGTAAGATATAACTCATCTTTTGTTGTTTGCGACATCGTATCAAAGCCTTCAATTTCAATAGGTTTGATGATAACACCTGTATCAAAGAAAATATTAGTTCCCAAATAGAAGTTTTGCTTGAAGACGCTGAATTTCAGGAACTTATATCTAAATTCAAAATTACCAAAAGCAATATCATCCCCTACTACCCTATTACGCATCACACCACGCAGAGAGCGTTTTCCACCTAGACCTTGATTTTCAGCAGCAGTTAAATAGCTAGTAATCAGCAGAGGTTGTGCAAAATAAGGCGTTTTACTTTTACTGATAGTTGATTGATAGGTTAGTCTATAGGCAAGCACCATGTCCTTCATCAAACTAAAATATTGGCGATGGATAAGCGCAAATTTTGTATGAGGAAACGCATTGACAAAAGCAGGAGCACCTTGCACAACTGCCTCTGTCCATATCCCTTTAGAAGCAAAAGCACGCTGATCACGCGAATCATATTTCAGTCCAATTTTGAAATAATGCAAACTACCACCGTTTGCTTCCTCAGCACTTATTAAACCATTATCAACATAGCGTTGATAGAGCGAACCACCAGCCGAATGCTCTATGCCTAACTTATCAATATTCACAGAATCAATATCAAACTTATAGAAAGAATAGCCCGCTACCCATCCAAAATTTGGTAATAAAAAATCACCTTGAAAATCGGCTTTTGCACGGAACATATTGCGCTCCATGCTGTAGAAGTTACGAGTTTGGGTAGGTTCATAATTAGACTGATAACCATTAAAGCCATGAAATGACAACATCTGATCGGTAAAATAGGTTACATCCACAGTGGTGCGAATATTTGGAATCAACTTGTCTGAATCGTACATGATACGGTTGATACCCGTACCTTTGGTATAGCGCGATAGCTCTAGATACAGCGAATGATTATAATTGGGATAATTGGAACCATCACCATAATGATATAAATTGACGATACCACCATATTGAAATCCAAGGTCGGAATCGAAAGAAACTGCTGGTATAGCACCAAATCCAAAACCTTTCTTCACCTTTTCTTGGGCGTACAAAGTACCTGTCAACGAGATAATTAATAGGAGTACAATCCATTGCATTGTTTTTCTCATGATTACATTCATTAAAATTAAATTAGGGCAAAGATAAAAAAAGCACGCTATAAAATAGCATGCTTTGATTATTATTGTTGATTTTGGGATTATCCAACCATTTCTTGTTTACTCAAACACTCTGGGCACACACCGTGGTATGAAATTTCTACCGCATCAATTGCAAATCCGTTGATTTGTGGAAGTTCATACTTGCGGGGTTCTAAATCAAACATATCATATACTTTCTCGCAATCTCTACAATAGAAGTGAGCATGATCGTTTGTATTTGCGTCATAACGAGCATTTTTACCATCAATTGTCAGCTCTAATGCGGCACCTTTTTGCACAAAAAGATGCAGTGTATTATATACAGTAGTCTTGGATAGAGTTGGTATTCTCGGACTTAGCGCATTGTATATCTCTTCAACTGTTGGGTGAGATTTATATTCCATTAAATAGCCCATCACAGATACACGCTGCAAAGAAGGCCTTATCGAGTGGTCAATTAAATGTTTATGGATTTTACCAAAATTCTTAACTATCATATTGAAAACATCATTAATTTAGAGATTGCAAAGATAATAATCAATTCAATACGTTTTGGTGATTTTACAGAACATCTATTTCTTTTAACACTTCATTAGTGGCCCTTACAGCAGCTGCACTCTTATCAAATAAAGCTTGTTCTTCTGCATTCAATTTATAGTCTAAAATGGCTTCAACACCCTCTTTACCTATAACAACTGGCACACCAATACAAATATCATTTTGTCCGTATTCACCTTCTAAAGAAACACAGCAAGGGATCACTTTTTTCTGATCTCTTAGGATGGATTCAACTAAATAAGCAGCAGCAGCACCAGGAGCATACCATGCAGAGGTACCCAATAAACCAGTTAGCGTTGCTCCTCCAACCATCGTATCTGCAACAACTTTTTTCAATGTAGCTTCGTCAGCAACATCACTTACAGGGCGACCTTTATAAGAAGCGAAGCGAGTCAAAGGAATCATGGTCGTATCACCGTGACCACCAATTACTAGTCCTTCAATTTCATTTGCAGGAGCGTTGAGAGCTTGGCTCAAATAACATTTAAAACGAGAACTATCCAATGCTCCACCCATACCAATCACACGGTTTTTAGGCAAACCTGCTGTTTTCAAAGTAAGATAAGTCATCGTATCCATCGGATTACTAACAATTACCAAAATAGCATTGGGAGAATGTTTTAAGATGTTGGAAGAAACGCTTTTCACGATACCAGCATTTACACCAATTAATTCTTCGCGAGTCATACCTGGTTTACGAGGAATACCTGACGTAATCACTACTACATCCGAATTTGCTGTATGTGTATAATCATTGGTACAACCGCTTACCTGGGTATCAAAATCCAATAAAGTGGCAGTTTGCATAATATCTAATGCCTTACCTTCAGCTACACCTTCTTTTACATCTAACAAAACCACTTCATTTGCTATCTCATTAATTGCTAACACATTAGCACAGGTTGCTCCAACATTTCCAGCACCTACTACAGTTACTTTTGACATAATCTTTGTTTTGAAAATTTATATTGATTTTTTTATTCTGAAAAACTTTGCAAAAATACAACATCTCCATCAATTAAAGAAATATTTCTTTAATAATTTGTATTTATTAAGGCAATGATTTAATATTTCGCACCTAC
>CAYVWK010000009.1:0-4917 GCA_964455235.1 uncultured Paludibacter sp. | reverse complement strand
TGCATCACTATCAGCGGCACCAACATCTCCTCCAAAGAGACACCGCCGTGCTGGAAGGTGTTTTTGTAGTAACTCACGTAGTGATTGTAGTTGTTAGGATAGGCAAAGAAGTCTTCGTTGCCTGCAAAAATATAGGTGGAGCTTACATTGGGAGAGGGTAAGCCTATTTGCTTGGGATCATGAATTTCAAATACTTCTTTCTTGTTGTAACTCAAGTTCTTACCTATCTTGTAGCGCAAATTGACATTGGTATTTTTGTCACCTATCACCTTAATTGGGTTTTTTACCTGTATGGTGCCATGGTCGGTGGTTAGGATGACTTTATAACCACGCATTGCAATGGCTTTTAACAAATCTAAAGTGCCCGAATGCTTAAACCAAGACAGGGTTAACGAACGATAAGCTGTTTCATCATTGGCTAGTTCACGCATCATACGTGATTCAGTGCGGGAATGAGATAGCATATCAATGAAGTTTAACACGACCACATTCAGTTGGTTATTCTCTAATTGAGGCAGACGAGTAATCAGTTTTTCGCAATAAGATGACTCGTTGACTTTATGGTAGGAATAACTGTATTTTTTACGGAAACGCTGTATTTGAGTTTCAATTAAATCACTCTCATTCAGATTTTTACCTTCTTCCTCATCTTCATTTACCCACAAGTCAGGAAACATCTCTTCAATCTGATTAGGCATCAAACCTGAAAAAATAGCATTGCGAGCATAGTGAGTAGCAGTAGGTAAAATACTGGAGTAAATACCCTCTTCGGTAAAACTAAAATACTCGTTCAACATCTCACGTATCATCCGCCATTGGTCGAACCGAAAATTATCTATCAAAACAAAAAAGATTTTCTCACCCTCATCAAGCATAGGGAAAACCTTGGTTTTAAATATATCAGGACTAATCAACGGACGATTTTCTGGGTGACGAAACCAATCTTGATAATTCCTTTTGATAAATTTATTGAAAGTTGCATTTGCCTCTGTTTTCTGCATACGCAACATTTCATCCATACCACTATTCGTCTCCGAAAGCTCTAATTCCCAGTAAACCAGCTTTTTATATACCTCAACCCAATCTTCATAGGTTAAAGAATCGTTGATTTGCATGCCTATTTGTCCAAACTCTGAGCGATACGAACTGGTAGTATGTTCCGTAATAATATCTTTTTTGTGGATATTTTTCTTCAGCGTCATCAATATCTGACTGGGATTCACGGGTTTAGTTAGATAATCCGCAATTTTCTTCCCTATTGCCATATTCATCAGATTTTCCTCTTCACTTTTAGTTATCATCACCAAAGGAACATTTGGATGAATTTCCTTTATCAAGGGAATGGTCTCCAAACCACTCAAACCAGGCATATTTTCATCTAAAAAGATGATGTCGAAATACGACTCTTTGCATAAATCAACCGCATCTTTTCCATTGGAT
This sequence comes from uncultured Paludibacter sp., assembly GCA_964455235.1. Taxonomy (GTDB): domain Bacteria; phylum Bacteroidota; class Bacteroidia; order Bacteroidales; family Paludibacteraceae; genus Paludibacter. Next base: position 3,477 of record CAYVWK010000009.1, on the reverse strand, counting down.
GCCGTCACAACCTCATATCCTTTTTCTTCCAAAAATAAAATATAAGCTTTCAGTAAATCAATCTCGTCATCTGCCCATAAAATTCTATCTTTTCTCATCTTATAGCCTATTTATTTTTTATTATTTTTTTTTGATGTACTATTCTCTATCTTTTCCACTTCTTTTTTTTCTATTTCTTTTTTAAATGAAAGATAATCATCTACGCTAAATCCCGCTTTTATCAAGCCATAATTATGTTCTGATATTACGAGAGGGAAAACCTTGATTTCCTGCATGATAGCAATAATTTCCTCTTCTTCACCTATTGCATTCACATACCAAGCAGCCTCCTCAAAAGTATCAAATTCAAAAACAGAAACAACATTCTTAGTAGCTGAAAGTGCACTGATATTCAAGTCGAAATCTTTTAATATAAAACGAGAGAAATTGAAGATAGCTAACTGAAACTGAAGAGAATACAAGTTTTCCTCTGAAGTTTCGGCTATTAAAAGCACACGATGGGAAACATCTTTTTCCTCACTGAAATTCAACACTAGCGTATCCCCCTGCTCTTCAATCAATCGTTCAACTCGTTTATCAGCAATAGTGCCTGCCGTTCCTTGCTGTGCCTCTTTCCCTTGCATCATCAGCGCCAAAATATCTTTAGCTACCGTACTTACATCCGCTTGAGGATATTGTGCAAGCAACTCTTGTAGTGAGCCTTCAAATATCTCCTGAGTACTGGTTTTACCAAGGCTAAGAGCCTGTAAAAACAAGAATTTGGGCATTAGTGAACTCATAGGAAAGTTCGATTTAAAGTAAACTGTTTGTTCTATCACTGTATTAAATTCACTGCGATTGAATGCTTTGTATGCAACCTGATAAAGTGAATCTTCAATTAAAAACATTTGTTTTTTAGTATCAAAATAATGAGGGTCGGATAATAATTTCGCATAATTATGATGAGGATACTCTCTAACCAGCTTGTTCCGAACGTTTTCTGATGAGATTTTATCTTCATTTTTTGTATGCACAACATAAAGTTGATAGAGTGAGTTAGGTACTAAATCATAGTTTGAAAAACGCTGGTTATATGCCTCAAACGCTCGAATAGCTAACTGGGGCTCATCCAATTTATCCTTATAAATCAAGCCCATTTTATATAAAGCTTCAGCCCATAAACGATTGGAAAGTTCTATTTCCTCTTCTGTATCAGGAATTTGTTTGAGATAATAAGCAGGATTCTTTCTTTCGTCCAAAGTCTCATCTAACATTTCCTGTCCCATTTCTACCTGTTCATCCAATTGCAGCAATCCACCTTCAACACTATCTGTTGTAGCAATTACTGCAGAATCAGCAATTTGCTCTAATTTTTCCTCATCAAAAACTATCGCATTTTTATTGGCTCGACGCCAGTTATCCTCTAATTTCCGACGACCCCATTTTTGTTGAAATTGTGTTTGACCGCCACGAATCAGATTAGGATTGTAGAAATACCATTCAGTCTGAGGATTAATCCCTGCACCTAATGGCACCATAGCCGATTGTGCCGCCATATCCTGATTAGCCTCTTGTCGCTTACGCATTTGCTCTTCCCGTTCAGCAGCACGTTTTTCGTCAGCTTCTAACTGCGCAATATACGCCTTGATGCTCACCAATCGCTCTGCCTCTGATTTGGCTGAAAGTCGCTGTAAACTATCTTGCAACTCCACCATATTATGCTCGACAACTAATTCTGAAAGAACCTCCGAACGCTTAAAAATCCTCGGATATTCCTTATGTTCGATAGGGATGATTTTACTTGCCTCATCGTAGTTAGGTTGCGCTTTCACGTATTCCTTTTGCTGATAATATAAATCCCCCATTAAGACCAAAGGCATTGCTTTTTCCATACCATTTCGGGTACTATTATCCACCGCTTCTTGAAGATATTTTAATGTATTAACAGTATCTTTTTCATGCAAATAAGACTGGGCAATTGCGTCGTAAACTTGATCTAAATAATCCCGATTATTGAAATTTCGGGACATGCGAAACAGCTCTTTTCGAGTTTTTTTAAGATCAGTATTGAATAATTTGGCTCGAGAAATACGCGCATTAAAATCCATTTCGTAGGGCGGACTTTTCTTAATCAGGGCAGTATATAAATCGTACGCTTTATTTTTATCGCCACTGTGCTGATAGAGTTGAGCCAGCAAGTACGTAAACCTCAACTTCATAGCTCTATTTTTCTCTTTTTCTAAAGTCTTTTCAAGGAAAGGGATTGCCTCTCTATATTGCCCTTTTTTCAGTAAAATATCAGCAAAAACAGCTGTATACAAACTAACATTCTCTCCTTTCAGATTTTTCTGGTCTATTTTAGATAACAAATCTTCCGCCTCATAAATCCAACCCATTTCCGCATATGAGCGAATTACCCAAAGCTGACAAGTCGTACCTAATTCTTCATTTTCTTGAAAATGGCGGATTATATAATTGAATGTACCTACAGCACCTAGAAAATCAGCTTTATGAAATTCAGCCTTTGCAAGCAGCAGCCAAACCTCAGGCATAAAGGGATTAAACTCCTCCTGTTGCGCAATATTACGTGTTTTTTTACTACTTCTACGTGCTTTGGGCTTTGGTTTGATTTTCAGAGAACGGGTTTTAATCGCTTTACGACACTTTTCAATCGTTCTATCCAATTGACCAGAACCCGCTGATGCACTTGCATGATTACTAATAGGATACATCGCAATAATTTGGCTGTGGTCATCTTTATTTGCCTCATTAATAGCCTTTAAAGCATCATCATAGCTCGTTTTCCCGTTAAAATAGACATTATAACGCGTGTTAACAGAATGAACAGTTCGGGTAGTCCAAGTGTTTTTCTTAGTAGAGCACGCTGCAAGAAAAAGCAGAACTACTAATAAAAATATATGTCGAATAAAAGATTTCAAATTTAATTTTATTTAGTCAGACATTCAACTTTTGCAAGTAAAAATACTTGTTAATTCACAACAAAACAACAGCATATTGACTTAGAAAATCCACTGAAAATCAGAAACTTAACACGACAAAACAATGTCTGGACAGTATACTGAGACGCAAAGATACAATAATTCTTTTTCAGCTACACAAGAAATACTTGCGATAAAAATCAAAAAGTATATTCCAATAGTGTTTTTCATCTGTTTTCTTGCAGCTATAATAATATGGGTTTGTCTTATAACATCCTGTATATCTTACAGGTGTTCTATTTGATGTCCTTCCTTTAACTGAATTAACTCCGGCAAATTTAGTAATCCCGATATATCGGGAATTTGATTGTTACGATATCACGGTCTAAATCTGTGATGAGGTTGCCATAACGAGATAGTCGATTGATATTTCCCATTTTATCATACTGAAACTGTTCTGTATATTGATAATCCACCAATAAATTATCACCAATATAGGCATAGCTACTTGTATAACGGTTCAGGTTATCGTAATAGTATGTGTAGGCTCTGGCAGGTT
>CAYVWK010000008.1:6387-29482 GCA_964455235.1 uncultured Paludibacter sp. | reverse complement strand
ATTTCGCATTCATTAGCGGTATTGCCAGGTCAGACCATTGAGGATATTCATGAGGTACACTCGCATCCTATTGCTCTTATGCAGTGTGATGATTTTTTGGATAAATATCCTCATCTGAAGGCTGTTGAAAGTGATGATACCGCCTTATCAGCTAAGGATATCGCAGAAAAACAAATTAAAGGAAGAGCAGCTATTTGTAGTCGCCTCGCTGCCGAACATTATGGTTTGGAAATTCTTGTTGATGGCATCGAAACTAATAAACGAAATTTTACGCGTTTTCTGATTTTTGCTACGCCTGCTATCGCTGAAAGAATGGTGCAAAAGATAAAAATAGATAAATCTTCTTTGGTTTTCACTTTGCCTCACGAAGAGGGTAGTCTAGCACAAATATTAGCCATCCTTTCTTTCTATAAACTCAATCTGACTAAAATTCAATCTTTGCCAATCATCGGACAAGAGTTCGAATATCAGTTTTATATCAATCTTAAATTTGATGATTATCAACGATATAGACAAGCTTTGGAGGCTGTTCGTCCGCTATTAAAAGATTTCAAAATTCTTGGAGAATATAAAGAGGCTCCTATACCAACATTACATAATGGTGATTAATATTTGTCATGATGTAGGTATGCAAAAGGTAAAAATTTCACGCAAAAGGTAAAAAACATAATTATAAACATGCAAAAAATAACACCCGCCAACAGACTCAATTCCGTATCGGAATACTATTTCTCTCAAAAGTTAAGGGAAGTTGCCGAACTGAATGCAAAAGGTAAAAATGTAATCAATTTGGGTATAGGTAATCCTGATTTACCGCCATCCGAGGAGGCAATTCAGACTTTATGCGCTGAGGCTCAAAAGCCTAATACCCACGGCTATCAAAGCTATGCTGGTATTCCCGAACTGCGCAATGCCTTTGCTACTTGGTATAAGCAATGGTATGATGTTGATCTGAATCCTACGACTGAAATTCAGCCTTTAATAGGTTCAAAAGAGGGGATTTTACACATTACTTTAGCCTTTGTTAATCCAGGTGAAAGCGTGTTGGTACCTAATCCTGGCTATCCAACGTATACCTCTGCAAGTCGTATTTGCGAGGCTAATATCATCAGCTATGATTTAGATGAAAATAATGGATGGCAACCTGATTTTGAGGCACTTGAACGTATGGATTTATCCAATGTGAAGCTGATGTGGGTTAATTATCCCAATATGCCAACTGGTGCAAAAGCAAGTGTGGAGCTGTTTGAGAACTTAGTGGCTTTCGGCAAAAAACACAATATCGTCATCTGTAATGATAATCCCTATAGCTTCATATTAAATGATGAAAAGCTGAGCATTTTAGCTGTGCCAGGTGCGAAAGATATTTGTATAGAGCTAAATTCCATGAGTAAATCACATAATATGGCAGGTTGGCGGATGGCTATGCTAGCAAGTAATGCTGATTTTATTCAATGGATATTGAAGGTGAAATCCAATGTGGATTCGGGGATGTATCGTCCGCTAATGATAGCAGCAGCAAAGGCTTTGGAGACAAAAAAAGAGTGGCATGACAGTATGAATGCAGTCTATGCGAAACGTCGCGCAATCGCTTTTCAAATTATGGATGCTTTGGAGTGTGTATATGACGTCGAGCAAGTTGGGATGTTCGTTTGGGCGAAAATTCCCGACCACTATGCAGATTCTGGCGAGTTAGCCGACAAAACATTATACGACAAACAAGTGTTTATTACACCAGGCTTCATCTTCGGCGATAAAGGCAAAAGGTATGTGCGCATATCACTCTGTTCTACAGAGGAGCTGTTGGGGGAAGCGTTGAGGAGGATTAATTAATGTGCCAATGAGAATAATGAGACTAATTATTAATGGTTAATTATTAATGAGATAATATTAGTCAATTCAACAGTTCAACGATTCAACAATTCAACAATCATTATTCACATTGGCATATTGGCACATCGGCACATTAAAAAAAAATAACATAATCATGGAACTACAATCTATTTTATTACCAGGAATTGACGCGCAGCGACCATTGGTCATAGCGGGTCCGTGCTCTGCTGAAACTGAGGAGCAAGTGATGGAGACTGCAAAGCAGTTGAAAAATCAAGGAATCAAAATTTATCGCGCGGGTATTTGGAAACCTCGTACGAAACCAGGTGGTTTTGAGGGTATAGGTGAAGTTGGACTGCCTTGGCTCAAGCGTGTGAAAGAGGAGTTAGGTATGTATGTCGCTACAGAAGTGGCTAAGGCTGAGCATGTCCGCCTTGCACTAGCTGCGGATATTGATATGATATGGATAGGTGCTCGTACGACTGCTAATCCGTTTGCTGTGCAGGAAATAGCAGATGCTTTGGAGGGAACAGATATTCCCGTACTGATTAAAAATCCTGTAAATCCTGACTTAGACCTATGGATAGGGGCTATCGAGCGCGTTTATAATGCAGGTGTTCGGAAAATTGGTGCTATTCATCGAGGTTTCAGTAGTTATGACAAGAAAATTTACCGTAACTTACCACAATGGCACATTCCTATTGAGTTGCGCCGTCAGATGCCTAATGTACCAATCATCTCCGATCCAAGTCATATTGGTGGGAAAAGGGAGTTGGTCGGACCGCTTTGTCAGCAGGCTATGGACCTCAACTTCGATGGTTTGATAGTGGAAACGCATATCAATCCTGAAAAAGCATGGAGCGATGCTACTCAGCAGATTACACCCGAAGTGCTTAGTCTGATTTTAGAAACTTTAGTGATACGAGATATGCAACAAACTACCGAAAGTCTGACGGCTCTTCGCCGCCAAATTGATGAGTGCGATAATACTTTATTGGAGTTGCTGGCTCGCCGTATGCGCGTTTCAGAAGAGATTGGGCAGTACAAAAAGGAGCATAATATGCCTATTTTACAAGAGCAACGCTATGACGAAATTCTTCAAAATCGTATTTCGCAAGCAGAGCAATTAGGCATGCATCCCAAATTTATGAAGTCTGTTTTAGTGGCGATTCACGAGGAGTCAGTGAGGCATCAAATGGAGGTGATGAAGCGATGAAATTCAGTTTGTAAAGTTCATCAAGTTATAAAGTTTATCAGGATTGATTTTTGATTTCACTTAGAAAGACAGTGAAAAATCTTGTTGTTCTGCACAAATTCACTACTTTTGTGCCGAAATATTATGCTAGATAGAACTTTTTAAATTGAAAATGGGTTCTATTATTAGCATATAAACTTGAAAATTATGAGTAACAACTTACTAAAAGGTAAAAAAGGAATTATTTTCGGTGCGTTGAATGATATGTCAATTGCATGGAAGGTCGCAGAACGTTGTGTGGAAGAGGGTGCTCAGGTTACACTGACAAACACACCATTGGCTCTTCGTATGGGCGCAACAGATGAATTGGCGCAAAAATTAAACACTATAGTGATACCTGCCGATGCTACGAACGTAGAGGATTTGGAACGTGTTATCGATGAATCTATGCAGGCTTTAGGTGGTAAAATCGACTTCATCTTACACTCTATAGGTATGTCACCTAATGTGCGTAAACGCCGTACATACAATGACTTAGACTATCATTATCTGAGTCAAACTTTGGATATTTCGGCTATTTCTTTTCATAAGGTGATGCAAGTTGCCTATAAAAAAGATGCAATGAATGAGGGAGGTTCTATTGTTGCACTTTCGTATATGGCTGCTCAACGTACCATGTATGGCTACAACGATATGGCAGATGCTAAGGCGATGTTAGAGTCGATTGCACGTAGTTTTGGCTATATTTATGGTCGCAAAAAAGGTGTGCGCGTGAATACCATTTCGCAATCGCCAACGCTTACAACGGCTGGTAGCGGTATCAAAGGTTTTGATACTTTAGTCGACTTCTCTGATCGTATGTCGCCACTTGGCAATGCTAATGCTGATGATTGTGCGGATTATTGTGTAACTTTGTTCAGCGATTTAACGCGCAAGGTAACCATGCAAAATCTCTATCATGATGGTGGATATTCAAGTATGGGTATGAGCTATCGTGCTATGGAGCAGTATATTAAAAGCTTTGAAGATATCAAAGATGCGGATGGAAATGTCATTTATGGCTAATTAAATATTGATGCTTACACACATCATAAGAAAACTTTCGGGCTGCCTAAGTATGAATTTTTTGATAAATTCATCTGGGCAGTCTTTGGTTTTGCCTTTTTACCATCTTATCGCTGATGTGGATCGTCCGCATACCAAGCATCTGTACCCACTTGTTCATCCCAAAAAATTTGAGGCTGATTTAGATTTTCTTTTGAAGTACTACAAACCGATATCAGCATCGGAACTAAAAACGCTCATTCATACTAATCAGGAAGTTAAAGAGCATTATTTTTTCCTTTCTTTTGATGATGGCTTAGCAGAAATCTATGATATCGTCGCACCTATCTTGCTTCGTAAAGGTATTCCTGCTACTTTTTTTCTGAATACGGATTTCATTGATAATCGTGCGATGTTTTTCCGTATGAAAGCGAGTCTGCTGATAGATAATATTATAATAAATCCGCTATCATCTGATCTTAAAAAAGATATCCAGCAAGTTTTTCGGACTTATCAGCTTGATTATCAGAAAGAAAAAGATTTGTTGAAGATAGATTATCAATCTCAAAAAGCATTGGATGACATAGCAGATATCCTAGGTTTTAGCTTTCAGGAATATCAACAAAAAACTCCTATTTATCTAACTACCTCTCAAATTAAAGAGCTTCAAAAGCATGATTTTAGTATAGGTTCACATTCTTGTTCGCATCCCTATTATTATGCTTTGTCCGAAGAGCAACAAATAGAAGAAACCCTGCAATCGCTTCAGATTTTACAGGCAAAGTTTGGTATAAGCGAGCGACTATTTGCCTTTCCGTTTACTGATTATCAAGTCTCTAAGTCATTTTTTGAAAAAACCTCATCTGTCATCGACCTCAGTTTTGGTACCGCTTCTCTGAAACATGACAGCATCCCCACCAACCTCCAGCGCATCCCCATGGAACGCCCCCAATCCGCCAAATCCATCTTGAAAGAGGAATATTTACTGTTTGGATTGAAGAAGATGTTGGGAAAGGAAGTGATAAAGAGAGGTTGCTAGTTGCTGGTTACTGGTTTTCAGCAACTCAACAACTCAACAAAACATTCCACACCTATCTCCTCATTCTTTTTATATATTCTGTAGGGTTTTCGTTGAAGTATTCCTTAAAGCATTTTGTGAAATATGAAGGGGATGAAAATCCTGTGTCGTATGCGATTTCAGAAACAGTTTTTTCGGATTGGAGTATGTATTGCTCTGCTGCTTTGAGACGAATGATTCGTATTAACTCATTAGGAGCATAGTTGGTTAAGGATTTGATTTTGCGATAAAGTTGTACGCGCGACAAACCCAAACGCTGACCAATTTCATCAACATTCAAATCGGTTTCGATAATGTTATCTTCAACTATCTTTCTGAATTTATCAATAAATGTTTTGTCTATTTCAGCTATTGATTCTTTTTTATCTCCAAAGGTTAGGTTTTGCTGGAAATAACTTTTAATTTTCTCTCTGTTTTCAATGATTTTGCGAACGCGAATCTTTAAAATGTCCTCATTGAAAGGCTTGGGTATATAGGCATCAGCACCACTTTCGAAGCCTATAACTTTTTGTTCATCTTGCGCAAAAGCCGTCAATAGCATCACAGGAATATGGCTGGTAGAAATATCTTCTTTTACATGCTGACATAGCTCGAAACCATCCATCACATCCATCATTACATCGCTGATTATCAGTTCGGGAACAAACTTTTTAGCCTTAAATAAACCGCTTTGTCCATTATCAGCTTCTATTACTTCAAAACTATCTTGCAGCAAGGATTTGAGGTAAACCCTGATGTCTGAATTATCATCCACGATTAAGACCAAAGGCTTGGAACTTTTAGAGCCTTCATCTATTTCAAAATCAACATTTGATTCTAAAATATTCACCTCATCCTGTTTGTCTTCAATAGAGATTTTTAGATTTGGGTATTCATCTGTAAGTTTGATATCACTTTGTTTATAAGGAATTGTAACAGTGAATGTACTGCCTTTATCTTCCTTACTGTCCACCTCAATTGTACCATTATGGAGTTCCACCAAAGCCTTGCTTAGCTCAAGCCCAATACCAGAACCAGAAGTCATGCGGTTGACCTTATAATAACGATTAAAAATTAAGCTCAAATCCTCTTCAGATATACCTTTCCCATCATCAATAATCTGAATACGAGCATATTTCTCATGCTCTATAATATGGGCAGAAAGATGAATAGTAATGCGTCCATTTTCAGAAGTGAATTTGAATGCATTGGATAGTAAGTTATAGAGGGTTTTCTCCATTTTATCAGAATCAAACCAAACGATAAAATCATCAGCAGTAGCTTGCATTTCAAACCGAATACGTCTTTTACGACTCAACTCGTAGAAGGAATTGTAAATCTCTGTAACAAAGGTTTTTAAATCGCTTAACGTTGCATTCAACTGCATTTTTCCTGTTTCATATCTTCTAAATTCTGTAATTTGATCGATTAATTTCATCAATACTTGGATGTTTTTTCGCATTAATTTAGTTAGGCGGCTACCTTCTTTTGAAAGATTTTCATTTTTGATGATACTTTCTAAAGGACCGTGCAGCAAAGTGAGTGGAGTTCTAAATTCGTGTGAGATATTGGTGAAGAAGACCAGTTTAGATTGGGTTGAATCTTCTATGTTTTTGGATAAACTGATGAGTTGATCACGTTGTTCTGAGAGTACTTCTTTCTGTTTTTTGATTTCAATATTTTGGCTTTCTAATAGTTTATTTGCCTTGTTTTTCTGCCTAATCATGCGCATCAACAACATCAATAAAAAAACAAAAAGCAATAAAACCAGTAATGAAATGAATAGGAAAGTGCGCTGAGTTGTATATTCAGCTAAACTTCTATCTATTACTTCGTTAAGTTGTTCAATTCTATGTTGATGTTGATGAACCTGATCGGTTTGCAATTTGATGACACGCGCATTTGTTTTATCAATAACAGCAGTTGAAAGTATATTTTCCTTTTCAAAAGCTTTGTGATGCAGGATGTTATAAGCTAATTGTATGGCTTTTTCTCCACCCGTTGGATATATGAAACTGGCATCTAACACACCATTGATAACCTGCTGTATGCCCCCATCAGCAGTAGATAAAGCATCAATCCCTATTATTAATGGCTTTTTAGTGTGACTCTGAGTTTGAAGTGCATCATAGGCTCCCAAACCCATTTCGTCATTATGCGCAAACACCAAATCAGCCTCGAAACCAAGCTCTACCATCTCTTTCATGCGTTCTTTTGCATCCTTTCTAAACCAATCGGCATGGGCACTGTAGATAACTTTCAGATTGTCTTTATTGCTGATAGCATCCATAAATCCCTGATGCCTTTCTATTTCAGGTGTAGATCCTTTTAAACCTCTGATTTCGATGATGTTACCCTGTTGATTTAAGGCATTTGCAATGTAATTTCCTACCTCAACTCCAATTTGATAATTATCAGCTCCTACAAAAGCGGTATAGTTTCCAGAAGTAGTTTTTCTATCTACCAAAATAACTGGAATGCCTTGCAACATAGCTTTTTCGATGACAGGAGTTAGCGGTGCTGCCTCGTTTGGAGATACAATAATCAAGTCTACACGAGCTGAGATAAAGCTTTCAATATCACGTATTTGCTTTTGATTACTATCATAAGCCGTTTTAATACGCACCTGCATTTCAGTATAAAAAGAAGCCTCACGCAGTATTTCTTTGTTCATAGTGTGCCGCCAAGCATCATCACTACATTGTGATACGCCAATCTCAAAAACAGCTTTGGTTTTGTTAAAAGAACAAGCATTTGACAAAACCATTACTGCTGTCAGAAATATGTTGAATAAGTGATTTCTCATGAAAGCAAAAGTACGTTTTTTTTTGATGAAAAACCTATCTGGAGAACTTTTATCTTGTGAAATGTTCGGGTAACTTTGGCATAGCACCTTTTTGTGTGCAGACAAAAGCTGAAACTTCAACGGCTTTTTGATGGGCTTCTGGTATGCTTTTCCCTTTTAAAATGGATGCAACAAAAGCACCAGTAAAGGAATCTCCAGCACCTACCGTATCTACGACATCCACTAATGGAGTAGGTAAAAACGACTCTGTATCAGCAGTAATCACATAACTTCCATCAACACCTTTAGTTAGAATTACCATTTTTAACTGATAAGTGTTTAATAAATAGCTAACTATTTCCAGTTCCGTTTTATCTTTTATACCGAATAAATCAGCCACCAAAACTACTTCCTCATCATTAATTTTCAACACATTGCATTTCTGTAAAGATACTTCTAAGACTTCCTTATTATAAAAATGTTGACGTAAATTAATATCGAAAATTTTCATTGAGTCGGCAGACATAGTATCTAAAAATTGATTGATGGTATTTCGTGAAACTGCATTTCTTTGTGCTAAAGAACCAAAGCAAACAGTTTGTGTGCACTTTGCTATGTCTCTCAAGTCTTCTGAAAAAGGAATATTATCCCATGCCACACCTTCGCATATTTCATATTGAGGGATTCCATTGCCCGAGAGTGTTACCTGTACGGTACCAGTTGGAAAATCAACTTCTGCTATATGGGTATTAAGTGATTTTTCGTTAAGTATTTCTATGATTTCCCGACCATGATTATCTTTCCCAATAGCACTGACAGCATAGCCATTCAAGCCAAATTGAGAAACATGATAAGCGAAATTAGCAGGAGCACCGCCTAACACTTTTCCTTCAGGGAATACATCCCATAAAATTTCTCCTAGACCTACAATGATGTTGTTCATATCTCTTAATTTATTTCAATTTAAGTTCAATTTCAATTTGTTCTAAAGATTTCCCTTTGGTTTCGGGTATCCATATTTTCACAAATATATAGGCGAAAATACTAAACAATCCGAAAATTCCAAATAGGTAATGTAAGCCTAAGCCACCTTGAATAATGGGTGCGAAATACACTGTTAAGAAAGTGCACAACCAACTGATAGCTGTTGAGAATGACATTGCTACACCTTTGATTCTATTAGGATATATTTCTGAAATGATAACCCACATAACAGGAGCATAAGAGGCTGCAAAAAAGGAAATATAAACTAATAAAGCTATCATTATGCCCAAGCCGTTTTGTACAGGTTGAGCGAACTCGTAAGTTAGGTAAGCTAATGAAACTATCATACCCACAGCACCCCATAGCAAGAGGGTTTTTCGTCCTTTTTTATCTACTAACCAGAGTGCAACTATGGTCATAAGGAAATTTACCAATCCTACTATCATGGCCTGCATCATCGAATCGCCACGCATTGAACCCGCTGCTTGAAATATGTCAGGAGAAAACATGATGACTGCATTGATACCCGTAATTTGTTGTAGTGCTGCTAAGACAGTACCTATCAATACAATTTTGCCAGTTTTCCCTTTAAAAATTTCAGCCAAACGTACTTTGGGCTTATTTTGCTCTGATACGATAGATTGCTCCATCTCAGGGAGTTCGTTTTTGATAACCACCTCGCCACCAATTTTTTGTAAAACGGCTATAGCCTCATTGCGCTTATTATGAGCCAACAACCAACGTGGACTTTCAGGAAAAGATGTTAGCAAGAATATTAAGTAAAGTACCCCGAAAACCGCAGGTACTACCAACATAATTCTCCAACTGTTTTCACCCCAGTCCATCACCATAAAATCAATTAAATAAGCCAAAACAATACCTATAGTGATGGCAAATTGATTCATAGAAACGAGAGTTCCGCGCTTCTTCGCAGGTGATATTTCAGAAATATAGATAGGACCAACCACTGAAGTTGCTCCTACAGCCAAACCTGATAGTACACGGAAAACAGTAAGCATTAATGATGAAGTTGAAAGTGCTGCTCCGAGAGCTGAAATAATATACAGAATAGCTGTAAAAATCATTACATTCTTTCTGCCGTGTTTTTCGGTGAAATTACCTGTGAATAAAGCACCAATTAGACAGCCTATTGTTAGAAGTGCCGCAACTGTGCCCAAACCACTATCTGTTAAAGAAAACTCTCCCTTAAGCATTTCAGTAGCACCTGAAATACCTGCCATATTTAATCCAAATAATAATCCACCATTAATGGCTACAAAGGTGATCCAGTATAAATATTTGTTGTTCATATTTTTTATTTTAATTCATATATTTCAATGTTCTCAGCTTTCCACGCTTTGTCATGAGTAAAGAAAGTGAGTGTCTTATACCAAGATGTCGGGAAATGGATGTTAGTCAATACAGTTTCGCCTTCGTTAATAAAAATTTCTGATGACGCTCTATCAACTAATAATTTCACTGTATAGCTTTTTTGGATGCTGATAGGTGCGTAGGGTGCTGTTGCAAAGTTATAGTGAAAATCAACTTTACCAGATTGCTTTCTATCAACCAATAAACTTGCTAAATCCATATTGAAAGTGTAGCTAACAACATCTCCATTATCATTAGAAATAGAGAAACCAAAATTTTTGGCTTGTTCTGGTTTGATTGTTATACTCACTTCAAAAATTCCTTTTTTATCATGAAGAATATTATCAATCACGATATTCTCTGTAACATATTGATTTGAAATGGATGTAAGCTTACCTCTCAAATTATCTATTTCTTTAACAGGATAATTGCTCAGAATAAGATGTTTGCCGTTATGACTGAGTTTGAGCTCGCGCGGAACAGTCATAGCACTTCTAAAATTATTTGAGGGAACATCATTGGCATAATCCCAATTACTCATCCAGCCGATAAAAATCTTTCTGCCATCACTTTCGGGGATATTACTCCAAGTTACGCCTGCATAATTATCGCGTCCATAATCCAACCAAAGCGGATAGGGAAGTTTATCGGCAGTAAAGGTTTTTCCATCGAAATCGCCTATAAAATACTGACTTGCTGAACCATGATTGGGTCCGCCAGGATTGATGCTCACTATCAATACCCATTTGGTTTTACCTTGATATTGAAGTGGGATTAAATCAGGACATTCCCAAACACCAGCATGCGATCCAATACCATCACCAAATTCACTTAAAAAAGACCAGTTTTTCAAATCTGGAGAGCCATAGAAAGTAATGGTTTGCTTGGTTGCTAAAGACATTACCCACTGATTTGTTTCTTTATGCCACATCACCTTAGGGTCACGAAAGTCTGGAATACCTGGATTTGGAATCACGGGATTGCCTTCATACTTGGTGAAAGTACGTCCTCTATCAGTGGAGTAGGCGATGGATTGAGTCTGCTCATGCCCCGCATTGGTGTATATAGCTATCATGGCGTTTTTGCCAAAACCAGCGGTATTATGCATATCTATCACCGCACTACCAGAAAAGATAGAACCTAAAGCATCAGGTGCTATGGCCAGAGGAAGATAAGTCCACGAGGTTAAATCAGTGCTGACAGCATGTCCCCAATGCATATTTTGCCATCTGGTTCCATAAGGATTATGTTGATAGAACAGATGATATTCGCCATCAAAATAAACCATGCCATTGGGGTCATTCATCCATCCATATTCAGGAGTGAAATGATAAGTTGGGCGAAACTCTTCTTCATAATCAAACTCAAAATTATCCGATTGTACAATTTGAGAATATCCAATGTCTGATTTTTTAATATGCTGAAATAGCAATGTAATCTGTTGTCCCATAAATTCTTCAACATTTATAGGCACCCAATAATCTATTCTCGTTTGAGCCACTCGAATATGCAATCTCTCGCCCATGTCTTCGCCATTATGCTTTAAGTCTATTTGAGATTCAGGTCCATTATCTTCAATTGGAACTAACAAATATCTTTTATTGATATTGAAGGAGAGTTCGTAATCAAGAAGCATGTCACTTTTAACTTTTGTAGCTGATCCAGAACACGAAAGAAGCATTAATGCGAGAGAAATCAATATAATACTTTGAATTTTTCTCATATTATTGTTTGTGAATTTTTGAAACATGACTATTGCCATCTACATCAATTTGTTTGATGATATAAATACCTTTTTGTAGGGTATTAATAGCTGTGTTTTTTCCGATAAAACTTCCAGTGATGGAATAAATAAGAGATTCTTTTATCTCTTTATCATTGAATGTTACTGTGTAATTTGAAGATAATTCATCACTATCGTAAGCAATTAAATTATCCCAATACATGAGAATGCCTTCTGAGGTTAAACCATCATTTGTGTCGTGTGGACGCACTAATATTTTATGGATTTCCTCCATGCGAGAACTGATGTCAAAATCTAATTTCTGCCATTCGTTCAAGTTATCTTCAGAATACCAAGCACTAACAAATTGATTGTCAACTCCATCTCTTTGCAATTCAAGCGTGACATTACCAGTAACTGGTTTTTTTACCATGATGGATAATTTATCAAACTCTGCTGGGTCAATACGTACTTTCTCACATCCCCAAAGGGCACCACCAGAGAAATCATGCCCTCCTGCGTCTGTTCCACTATTATTACGAACGATAGACACACAGTAGTCTGATTTATTAACGCCTGCTTTGTCAGGGTTCTCCACTTTTCTATTCAATGTTGAAGCTAAATCATGCCACCAAGTATCTACATCTTCTCCGTTGTAAAGTGTCATAACACCTTTGTTTACAGGAAAATTAGGTTCATAGTAAAACACTAAATTATCCCAATACATAGTGTCTTCGAAGTCATCGGATACAGCTTCATCATGTAAGAAAATCAAGAAATTATTTATGTCTGCATCACGACAATTCACTTTGAAAACTAATTGTTGCCAAGTTCCGTTGCCAGTATAATGCTCAACTGCATCTATGCCTTCTTTATCTTCTTCTCCCCTACCATCTTCTCCAGTAGCTCGTTGCAATTCAATTTTTACACGTCCGTTGATGCTTTTCTTAACCATAATTGAGATGCGATTGAAGTAATATGGACTGAAGTTTAAGCCGTACAAACGACCACCAGACCAGGTTTCTTTACCTTCTCTACCATCATAATCTTCCACAAATACATTATTACCACGACGAACCATAGAAGCACATTTATCAGAAGTGTTGATACCACTTTTGTCGGGATTATCAACATTGTTTGTTACAGAAGAAACAAGATTCTCCCATATAGGACTAAGTTCTTCTCCGTCGTAAACTACTATGGATTGGGATTTGGCAAAAGTAAAACTGCCTAACATGCAAACTAATGCTATTAAATAAAACTTTTTCATACCTTTTAAATTTTGAGTGTTATTGTATTCTTATTTATAAATTGTTATATCCGAAAATTGTACTGTACCATCATCTTCCGCAAAAATCATCCATGGGTTTCGCTCCATATTACTAATATGATTGGAGAAAGCTACATTGTCGTTCACATAGAGCACACAGACTTGTTTGTCAACAATGATTTTTACATGAAATTGTTTGTTTTCTGGAACAATAAGCGGCGTGAAATTATACTCTTTACCTTCTTGTTTCATAAACAGAGCAGGGCATCCATAATTATTGTTTGTTGACATATCAAAAATGATCTTATAGGCTTCTTTTTGATTTTCATAAGCTCCAAATGCAATCCCAAACTCACTTTCTGTTTCTGTTGCGTCAATATTCATTTCAATTTTAAAAGATGAAGTATTACGATTAAACACTACTTGGGATTGGTCTTTTAAGGTAAAATTCTTCTTATTATTAGTGATATTTCCCTCTTCTACCAAGGCTTTATAAGGTGTTTCTTTTGAAAACTTAGCATCCACAGCATCGGGGATGGTTGGGAATAGTTTACCACTGGCTTGTTGCACCAATTTGTGCGTAATAAGATTCCCTCCCCAAGTCAGCTCGTTGATAGAAGCCTGTTTATCTTGCCCAACAGATGCCCAGCCTGAAATGTAACGGTTATTTCCATCTGAAACAGTTTTAGCTGCATAAAACCACAATCCATCAAAAGTTTCGTGATGTCCATTTTCGTCACTGCAAATAGTCCATGGTCCGTCAGGATGATCAGCTACACGATAAAAGGTTTTGCGATGATTATCTCTATTGATTCTTGAAAAGACCATATACCATTTTTTGCCCATTTTAAAAATCTCGGGACATTCAGGAATATCACTATCCGTAGGGAATTCATATTTTTGCACATTATTATCCATTGTGCTGAATAGGCTTTGTATTTCCTCCCAGGTGTTCAAATCCTCAGATTGATAGCGGACTAAAGTTGCACGTCCATCATGTGTTTGACCACCAACTATCATGATATACTTATTAAGTGTATCGTCCCAATAAATTGCGGGGTCTCTGTATTCACTACTTTTGCAAAAAGCAGGAGGTTCGAGCTGCATAGAAGGTTTTTTTAACCATTCATTGGAAGATAAATTTCCTGTAAGAGTAGCTTTCGTAACGATAGACGGACTTTTAAATCCTGTATAAAAAAAGTGATAAGTACTTCCTTTTTGCACACAACAGCCTGTCCCTATGTTCGCATCATATTCTCCTTGCTTACCTGTAAGAATTTGGGCAGTAGGAGTTCTTAACGGAATAAAACGTGCAAAATCTTTTGTTTTGGTTAGATATACCCCACCTCCTGGATAGCCTGAAAACTTTCCTAAAAGAAAATAAACATAAAATGTCTGATCTTCTTCGTTGTAGAAAGGCATAGGATCACCAGTAACTCCGTTTGCAGGTTTGTATAGCGTCTCATACTCTGTTCTTACCGCTTCATCTTCAGTAGCAGCTTCACGCTTAGTTAGCGTTTCATCAATTGTAGGTCCCTCATTTCCACCATTTGGATCTTCTCCATTGCAAGCAAGGAAAAAGAGTAGAAAGAAAAGGATAAGTACTGATTTTATGTTAGCTGTATAATTCATCTTTTTGAAGTTTTTATTTGAAATTTAGCATCCAAGTTAGGTATTATTTAGGTAATGCTATTAACTCGTCCCAATACATTCTTTGGGTAGCGAAACTACCAGCATCATGTACGTGAGGAGCTATTAATATATTGTTAATCATTGCAGTTCGTCCTTCTGGTATATAGAAAGTGAGTTTTTGCCATTCACCTAAATTATCTCCAGAATACCATACTTTTAACCAATCTTTATTCTGTTCTCCATCCGATTGAATTTCTATTTGTACATCACCGGCTACTTCTTTTAGTACGAGTAAGGTAAAACGATTATAGACGGTTGGGTCGATATTGACTTTGTGACTATTCCACAATACACCACCCGACCATGGTTTTCCGCCAGCATCGGTGTCGCCTGATTCACGTGTGATAGATACGCATTTGAGAGAAGTGTTGATACCATCTGTTTTGGGATTAGCATAGCCATTATCAATTTTGCTTACTGCGATACCTTCCCATACAGGAGACACGTCTTCTCCATTATAAATAACTAAACCAGGGGCTTCTCCCAATACTACACTTACAGTATATTGAAAACTTGCACCTGCATAATCTAAAGTATAAACAACAGGATTGGTGAAATCTACTGCTGTTCCAATAGTTGGTGAAATAACAGCACCTTCTGTATATTGAATGGTAGGAACTAAAGCTGTAATATCTGTTCCAATAGTGAAATAAAGGGTGATAGTTCGTGTAGCCTCATCAATATTACCTATTACATTCCCAACTTTGAAAAGGGTGATTTTCGCCCTAGTTTCTTCAACGGTTACTTTATAGGTATTATATAGATTCTTGTTGAAAACCCTGTACTCAATGGGAGATGTTGTTGAATTTGTGAAATCAATAGCCACTCCTGATGCAGGTTTGATAATGGCTCCATCTGATATAGCAATGGATGGTTCCAATGTAGTTAAATCACTGCCTGGAGGCATGAGTAGCTTGATGGTTTGCTTTGTAGCATCAATAGTAGCCTCTTTTCCATCAATAGAAAAAGATATAATATCAACTTCAGCATCTAAATCAACTGTGTCATTAGGAGTATTATCACAAGCTGTAAATAGGCTGATGAAGAGTATCGCTGATAAAAAATATTTAAGTTTTTTCATGATTGAGTTGATTTTTAATATCCAACATTTTGTTTGTATAAATACTTACTAAATTTGATTTGCTGTTCTGGTATAGGTAAATATTCGTGTTTATTTGCTTTGAAAGAAGCGCTTGAATAATAAGAGCGACGTGATTTTTCAGACTGATAATAGTCATTCATCAATTCCTCGGCAACACCCCAGCGAACCAAATCGAAAAAGCGTCCGTTTTCCATAGCTAGTTCTAAACGACGCTCCCAGCGCAAGGCTTCACGAGCAAAATCTTCATTCCATACACAGTTGATTCCATTTTGATATAGACTAATATCAATTTTGCTGCTTGCATAGCTAATAAATGACTGACTGTTTTTGGCGCGTTGACGTACAGAATTAATCAAATCTAATGCTTCGGCAGAACGGTGAAGTTCAATCAATGCTTCAGCTTTCATTAATACTACATCAGCATAACGAATCAATATTCTGTTTTTAGTGTTTGCGTAAAAAGGAATCATTTCTATAAAACAATCACATTCTGGGTCCACATTTTCTTTCAAAGAAGCATATACTCCATAGGTGCTTGGGTTTCTATTCCAATCATTTTCGTAAATCAATGTTTCATTGTATTTATAAGGAAGTCCAGGAAGTGCAACTGTATGGAATAAACGTGGGTCGTTTTGATTAGCAAAACCACTTTCGACTGTATTATAGCTGTCAAATAAAGGTAAACCGTTTTGTGTTCGGTATGCATTCACCAAAGATTGGGAAGGTTTTAAGAAATCACAGCATCCTAATTTCATAGGAACAGAAAGTAAATCAGCAAAATTTACACGTCCGAATTTAGTTCCATCATCACCTGAATATTGAACTGCAAAGAGCGATTCGATACCGTTTTCATATTCACCAGGTAGGAAATTATTTGCAAAATCACCCTCTAAATCATAAGGTGAAGCAAGTACCAAATCTGCATTTGTAAGTACCTTTTCCAAATCATCTGCATTGATAGAGCTTACAAGATTAGACTTCTCATCATCCTGACGATAGGCTTTGTAAAGATAGGTTTTTGCAAGATAAGCTGCTGCAGCATATTTGTCGGGGCGACCCTTATCGGCTTGCTGTTGTGGTAAATGATCAACTCCATATTGGAAGTCATCAGCAATTTTTTGCCAAAGTTCATCATTGCTTAAATCAACATTCGATATTGCTCCATAATCTTCAACAGGAATAGTCTCATCAATATAGGGAACACGTTTAAATAGGATTTTCAGAAGGAAATAAAAGTGTCCGCGTAAAAATCTTGCTTCTGCAATTTTAGCTTCTTTTCCGTCAAAATCAGCCGCAGCATTAATAGCATTGATAGCTGAATTAGCACGTGAAACTGCAACATAGCATTGGTACCAAAGTGCATCTACTTCTCCAAATTCCGTAGAAATATTATTAGAAACTTCAAAGAAATGGAAAGTAGAGATGTCTTGCTCGCCCGAACCACCTTTGTAAGCATCATCAGAGCGTACTGTGCCATAAGGCCATAAGCTAAGTGGTTTGTCGTAATGGTCATTGCCTAGTGCAGAATATGCTGCAATTAGTGCTTCTTCATAGGCATCTTGAGTAACTTCAGAAGTCAGAATACCCGATGGTTCTTCGTTTAGGAAATCTGCACATGCAGTCAGCATCGCCATTGCCATAAACACACCTAATATAAGTTTTATATTGTTTTTTATACGTTTCATTGTTCTAAAATTTATATTGTTAGATTAAGTCCAATTGTACAAGTCATAGGTATAGGGTAGCCAAAGCCTGGATTTTCAGGATCTACACCTGTATAATTGAGCGAGTGAATAGTCCATAAATTCTGTCCACTGATATAAAAGCGCAGTTTTTCAAGTTTAATTTTATTCAATACAGAAGAAGGCAGTGTATATCCTATTTGAAGATTGCGCAATTTAAAATACGAACCATCTTCCACAAAATAGGTTGAAAAACGCCCTTCATTATTGATGTTAGTACTCTGCAACATGGGTATATCCGAAGTAGGATTTGTTATAGGATGAAACGCATTCAATAGACGGCGACCTTTATTTGAGTTCACATCATCAACACTCCAAAAGTCGGTTTGATATTTTACACCATTCACAATGTCAACTCCTTGTACTCCTTGTAGAAAGAAACTTAAATCGAAATTTTGATAAGCAAGATTGACATTTAATCCGTATGCAAAATCAGGATAAGGTTTACCAATCCAAGTTTGATCCATCGCATTGATTTCATTTTTTCCATCTTCTTCATACACATTTTTGTAGCGGATTCGCCCAACTGCTTTTCCATCTTGATCAACGTGATTGTCCACTTCATCTTGTGTTCTGAAAATGCCATCAGCCACGTAGCCATAAAACGAACCGAAAGGACGACCCAGAATGTTATCACCAGCTCGACCACCATAGGAGTTTTCCACATCTTCAGGTAAATAGGTGATTTTATTACTGAAACCAGATATATTGGCTGTAATATCGTATTGTAAGCCAAAGGATGTTTTGTTGCGGTAACCTAAAAGTACCTCGAAACCATTATTGTTCATGGCAGCACCATTCACCCAGCGGTCGCCACCTTCACCTACAACACCTAAATAAGCAGGTTTAATTAAAATATCTTTGGTGTCTTTGATATAATATTCTGCAGAACCATATAAGGAGTTTTTAAAGAATACGAAGTCAATACCTATATTTGTTTGCGTGGTTGTTTCCCATTTTAAGTCATCATTTCCTGATTGGATTTTGCGGTATCCTGCTGGTAGAGAACCAGTCCCATTGCCTGTAATATCATAAGCAGTACCGTTGATGATATTCCAAGTTGGGTCACCCACACCATAATCAGGTATATAAATCGTATAGGTAGCGTAATTATCAATCTCTTGATTACCAGTTTGTCCCCATCCCAAACGAAGTTTCAAATCATCTAAAAAATTACTTGTTTCGCTCATGAAAGCTTCTTCTGATACACGCCAGCCAATGGAGAAGGCAGGGAAGGTACCAAATCGGTTGTTTTTTCCAAATCGAGATGAACCATCGCGACGAATAGTGGCGGATGCGAGGTAACGATTGTCATATACATAGTTTGCCTTTGCGAAAAAGGAGAGTAGTGAATAACCTGTTTTTCCTCCACCTACTTGTGCTGTTCCTGTACTCATATCTGGCCACATATAAGCAGGAGTTTCAATCATGAAAGCATTTTCACCAGAGGTGTAAGCATTAAACCCTATATCGGATTGACGAAACATCTCCATACCACCCAATATGTCAAAATTATGCTTGCCTATAGTTTTTTGGTAGGTGATGGTGTTAGCCCAGTTCCACTTCATCCAATGACTTTGCTCTAAATTTACGGCACTGGTATTATTGCTTAAAAAACCAGACTCATAAGTGTATTGTAAATAACGTTTGAAAAAGTTACCATAGTCAATTCCAAAGTTAGAACGTATATGCAAATCTTTAATAGGCTGTAAATCAGCGTATACATTCCCGAAAGTACGCCAGTATTGATATGCGTTATCCTTATTGTCGGTAATCAAACGCACTGGGTTTTGGCGGTCGTTCATTCCTGTTGTTGGACCTCCCCAGCCTTCACCATCAATCGTATGAACAGGTATCATTGGCAATGCTTTAAGCGATAAGTCTAACACATCACCTGGCGCTTGAAGTTCCGAGGTGTGATTAAGAGAGAAGTTTTCACCTATGGTTAACAAGCCATCAAATAATTTATAATCGGAATTAATACGAGCTGAAATACGTTCAAAATTAGAGTGTTTAATCGTTCCATTATTTTTGAAATAGCCTAAAGAGAAAAAGTAATTGCCTTTTTCAGTGCCATTACTTGCTGATAAATTATAGGATTGAATAGCTCCTGTACGAGAAACTTCATCAAACCAATCCGTATCGCTGGATAACATTGTCTTCTTGGAATCAAGGTATTTAGGGAGGTATAAATTGCTCAAACTTGCATTTCCATCGGCATCATAATCCCAATCGAAACGATAACCTATATTATTATTGTTAGGCTCCTCACCACTATTTACAGCTGCTTGCCAAAGGGCTTGTCCGTACTCCTTTGAGTTTAGTGTCTCTAAATGGTTGGTGTAAAAAGTACCTGTTGCATAGGAATCGAAGGTAACTCGAATTTTACCTTCTTTTCCTTGTTTAGTAGTGATGATGATAACGCCATTGGCTGCGCGAGAACCGTAAATACTTGCTGATGAAGCATCTTTCAATACCTGAATACTTTCAATATCGTTGGAGTTTAGCTCGTGCATTCCTGCTTTTGTTGGCACTCCATCAATAATGAAAAGTGGGTCTGTATTATTTAATGTGCCGACTCCACGAATTTGGATGCTCGCCGAACCGCTAGGATTTCCATCAGCAGAAATAGTCATACCCGTTACTCTACCTTGCAGTGCTTTCATTGGGTTGTTTTCGGGAGATGCCATCATATCGCTAATATCAACGACACTTACTGCACCCGTTAAATCTGCTTTTCGCTGTGTTGTATAACCAGTTACCACAACTTGTTCAAGCATTTGAACGTTTTCTTCTAATGTAATACTGATTTTAGTATGACCTTCTAATGATACTTTTTGTGAAATAAATCCAAGATATGAGATTTCTAAAATATCATTCGGATTTGCTTGAATAGTAAATACTCCATCAAAATTGGTTATTGTCCCTATGCTCGTCCCTACAAGTTGAACGCTTGCTCCGATAACAGGTTCTAAATCGGTGGCTGAAATTACCGTTCCTGTGATTTCTCGCTTTTGTCCAAATATAAATATACTTGTCAATAAGAACAACAGTATTAGTATGATTGGTTTCTTATGCATAAAAAAGTGTTTTAAGAATTAGACTTCATTTTGTTTCTTCGATTCTGTTGGCAAAATTAGAGGAGATGACATGTTTATATTATAAAATTTGTTTCTTTTTGATGTAAAATTGTTACATGGATGTTAAAAATGAATTATCAACCTTATTTGATAGAATAATTAGTTTCAGAAGATAGGGAATTTTGCTGTGTGTTGCCTATCATTTACAAACAACTGAAGAATATAAATTCCTTGTTGAGGATTTTGTAGTTTTTGTTTAACTGTGTATGTGCCAGCTTGTTGCCTTTGTGTGGGTTTTAACACTTGTAGTTTTCCATCTAAAGAAATCACGCGAACTGCCACATCAGATTCGGACTCAAGAGTATAAGTATAACTCAATTCTTTGGTTGCTGAAATATAATGACAATCTAATGAGTTTTGTGTGTTTTTAGTAGAAAATAAGCCTGTTGATGTATCTAAACTAAGTTTTGTTATGCTGAAATTATCAACTTGTAACTTGCTATTTTCTGGATTGATGCTGATTTTATTGTAAGGCATGGATGGGAAAACCAACTCACTCATTACCAACCTGCCATCATTGATAAATAGTTCGACAGAGGATTTATCCACTAAAACCAATAGTTTAGAAGCGGCTTCTTGGTTGTGCAAATACGCATGATGGTTGCTATTAGCAAAAGTGGAGCTGATGATATTTCCTGATTCTTGACGATCGAAATACACCTCATTGACAAGTGCATTATATCCGAAAGCTACATACTCATTCGCTTCATTTCTCAGGGTTACTTTCCAACTTTGCTTGCTGTTGCTAAAGTCCATTTCTACTTTATAAGTACCATTTTCCATCACATCAAGCACTGGGGAATGCCATTCCTGATTGATGGAGCCTAAGTGTTTTGAATACACTTCTCTGCTGATTTTGCCGATAGTCGCTATGGGTGTTGATTTTAACATCAAACCGTCAGGGGTATGCACTAAAGATAGGCTGCGTGGGAAGGTATTTGAACTTTTGAAGTATTCAGTTGGATGTGCGCCTGCATATTCCCAATTATTCATCCATCCGATAAATATAGGTTCTTGGTTTTGTGTAAGGATATTCGACCAAGTCACACCAGCATAATTATCTTTTCCATAATCTATCCAACGTGTTCGTGTATCTTCCGTCAGAATGAAATGTTGACCATCAAAATCACCTATGAAATATTGTGTTCCACTGCCACCATTCGGAGCATAGGCTGCTATACTTACGAGCATCACCCATTTTTTCTCTGTTGTTCCTTCTATAGGGACTTGAGTCAGATCAGGACATTCCCAAACACTGCCGTGTTGCCCTACATGTCCTCCAAAACCATCTTCTCGTGTCCATTCTTTTAAGTTGGATGAAGCATATATTTCTACTTGATAATTAGCTGCTATAACCATTATCCATTTGCGACTTTCTTCGTGCCAAAACACTTTTGGGTCACGAAAATCCCATTCACTATGATTCCATAGCACAGGGTTCCCTTCATATTTTGTCCATGACAACCCTTCATCTGTGCTATATGCTAATGACTGAGCCTGACGTGGTTCTGTAGTAGTATAAAGTGCAATGAAAGCATTCTCTCCAAACCCAGCAGTATTGGTTTTATCAACTACAATACAACCTGAAAACATCACTCCTAAATTGTCTGGAAACAAAGCGATAGGCAGGTGTTCCCAATGGACTAAATCCTCACTTACCGCATGTCCCCAATGCATAAAATCCCAATGAATAGAGTAGGGGTTGTATTGATAGAAAAGATGATATTTACCATCAAAATAAACCATACCATTGGGGTCATTCATCCAACCAAAAGGAGGTGCAAAATGGTATTCGGGACGAAATTTTTCCATTTGATATGCTATTTCAGGATGGTCTGTTTGCCTTATTTCATCTAAGATATCCCTAAAACGCAAGTCAAATTCATGTAATGATAGCTCTAATTCGCTGCCTACAAATTCTTTAAGATAAATAGGTATCCATTGGTCAATCGCATCTATTGCCAATCTTACACGCTTAGTAGAAGTGGTATTATTATTATGTTTGAAAGTCAATTCTACAAAAGGTGCCGAATTTTGCGTAGGAATTTGCAGATATGGCTTTTCAATATTGATGTGTATAGAATGATTATCAACAGCATAGGATGATGGTCTATCGCACTGAATAAAATCATCTACATTGATATGACCCCAACCACC